>JAJDBZ010000145.1 GCA_029261095.1 Candidatus Omnitrophota bacterium
TTCTCCTCCTTCCGATTCACAAACCTGAAGTAGGGTTGGGGTTAGAATCCCAGGATCATGAATGAGTTTCAACTCTTTCTTTCAAGGTCGCGAGACCTTTATCAAATTCTTTTCCGAGCATCTTGTCCATATTCATAACCAGGCTGAAGGCTTTGGCCATGAAAGTGTCATTCCGACCCGTCATGATCCACTCCACATCGGTTTGATCCCCACTCGGTTTAAACTGGAACTCCGCGATGTTGGTGGCTTTGAAGGGTTTGATGAACTCTAGTTTAATCCGGATGAGGTCATGGGGATGACTTTCCACAATGGTCATCCTTCCCTGCCCGACCTTCTTGTTCCCCTCCCAGGTATGGACCGCTCCAGTGCCGGATGGCTCACCTTCGTAGGTCTGATTCATGTCCGGGTCCAGCTTTGCCCACGGGGACCAATTTTCCCAATGGTGCAGGTCATTGACTTGCTCGAATATTTCATGAGCTGGGGCAGCCATAGTGGCGGAACGTACAATTCGGAATGGCGCGGGTTGTTTCATCACGATTCCGATGAAGATCGCGATGAAGATGACGATCACTATGAGAACTATCCAGAGTACCATTTCTAAACCCCTTTTACTTTCTCTTCTTCATTTCATTACCCTGCGTGGCCCTTGTCCAGAAGATCGAAGAACCTTCCCCATCTGTCAATCACGGATCTTTATTAACCTGTCCAAGATCGTCTTGGGTAAGAGTCTGCATCGAACGCTTTCGCCCATTCACCAAACTGAATGATCGATGAGATTAGCAACTCTGAGGTTCGTTGTCCTCCCTAAATTCAAAGTTAAAGCCCATTTTGGTTTCCATCATTGATTGACAATGGTAACCACTTTCGATTATACTTACCGGTAGGTAAGTGAATTCTTTAGAACGGGGTCGCTTTTTGAATTGAAAAATCTAGAAGAAACCCAATTCGCTGAGGCGGATCAGGACGAGAACCCTCATGAAGGAACTCGAGAAAGGATGATTTCCGCCGCAATCAAACTGTTCAGCGAGAAAGGATACCACGCTGTCTCAGTCCGAGAAATTGTTGAGGCAGCGGAAGTGACCAAGCCGGTTCTGTATTACTACTTTGAGAATAAGGAAGGATTGTTTCGGGCGATTGTCGAGGGAACACTCCACGAATTCGAACAGGGGTTAACGGAAACCGCGAAGATGCAGAGCGAGTCCTTTCGAGAAGACCTCCAGCGGATCAATCCAATCGTGATGGGATCCGCGGAAGAACACCCAGAACTCGTGCGGTTGATGAATGCGGTCTTTTTTTCCGGACTCTATGAGTCTCTCTTCGACTTCACGGGGTATTGGGACCGGGTGATGGTTCATGTCATATTCATTTTCGAGCGGGCGCAGGCCCGTGCGGAAATTCGAAAGGACATACACCCCTCGGTCCTCGCCCACCACTACATGGGGATGGCCACAAACGCCATGCGATATCGTGTCTATATGCGCGATTTGGAAGTAACCGATCAACTACACAACCAACTCATCGATCTCTTCATCGAAGGAGCGGGATTGAAAGAGGAAATGAAATGAAATTAAGACTGCCCTCGAGTCTACTCGTTTATGTCGCGACTGTGGGAGTGGCGGGTTTGTTGGTATTAGGAGCCTGGATATACACCCAGGATTCGCAAGCGCGCATCGCGGAAGTGCGAAGAAGCGGCGCGGAACTTGCCTCCCAGGAAGGGAGCGAAGTGAAACCAGTAAAGGTTCTACGGGTCTTCGGCCACAAGGTCGAGGATATTCTCACTCTTCCCGGATCGGTCGAGGCGATCCATGACATCCAAATGACCGCGAGAAGTTCCGGTCCCATCGATTGGATCGGACCGAAAGAGGGTGCGGAAGTCCGGAGGGGCCAGGAGTTGATGCACCTCGAAAGCGATCTCGAGAAAGCGATAGTCGGTAGCGCACGGGCTGATTATGCAGAAGCCCTGAGCAACTTTGAGCGCGAGAAAAGATTAGCGGAGGCCAGTGTCACTCCGGACAAGAAGAGGGAGGAATACCGGTTCGCGTTGATGAAAGCGGAGGCACTCTTGAAACAAGCGAGTGTCAGCCTCGCTTACCGATCGATTCTGTCGCCCATCGATGGGACAGTCGAGAGGATTCCAGTGGATGTCGGGGAACGTGTGTCTGATGGCGACCCAGTCCTCCGCATTGTCAACACCGATCAGGTTCGGATTCTGGTCAACGTTCCCGAGCGTGAGATCGAATATTTCGAAAAAGGAAAGTCGGTGCGGGTGAGCCCGTTTCAAGACCCAAGCATCAAGATCCCGGGGATTGTCGATTTTGTAGCGCGTGTGGCCGATCCGGGTTCTTTGACCTTCGATGTCAAAGTGATTGTAGAAAACTCGGCGGCGAAGTTCCGGCCCGGAATGTTGGTCGATGTGGAGACGATTCGAAGGAGTTCCGACAACGCGTTAACGGTTCCGGTCTACGCGGTCATCGAAGACCATCACTCGGAAACCATCTTGATTGTCGAGGAAGGTGTGGCAAAGAAACGACAAGTGAAAATCGAGCCCCTCCAGAGTGGTTTGGTGGAGATTATCGAAGGAATCCAGGAAAACGAACCGGTAATCGTGGTCGGACAAAGGAACCTCGCGGAGGGAGAGCGGGTTCGGATCGCAGATGACCTCACGCCGCTCGCCCGTCAGTTGATCGAAGGGGGCGGTACGCACGGGAATCTTCTGATGCAGCCCTCACTATAGTCCAATGCAGATTACGAACTTCTCCGTCCATCATCGTACCACAGTAGTGGTCCTTCTTGTGATGATCGTCACCATGGGCCTGACCGCCTATGTCTCGTTACCCAGGGAATCGGCGCCCGAACTCAAGATCCCCAATGTGCTGGTCTCGGTTTATTATGAGGGAGCCTCGCCCTCGGATATGGAATCGCTGGTAACCCGACCGATCGAACGAAAACTTCAAGACCTAACCGAAATACGGAAACTGAATTCCACCTCCTCCGAGGGATCATGTTTTATTACGGCAGAGTTCGATCCGGACATCGATATCGACACAGCGGTCCAAAAGGTTCGAGACAAGGTCGACGAGGCGGAACCCGATCTCCCCACAGACCTCCCCGACCCTCCGTGGGTTCAGGAAATCCTCGCCGCGGATCTCTTTCCAGTCATGTATGTCGCCCTTTCGGGAGCGGTCGGTCCGGGAATTCTGAAGGATCGCGCCGAAGACCTGAAAGACGAGATCGAGGCGGTTCCGGGAGTGTTGGAGGCGGAAATCAGCGGTGACTTGGAACGCGAGGTCCAGGTCGAGTTTTCGGCGCGACGGGTGAGTGCCTATGGACTCACCATGCGCGAAGTGATTCTGGCGGTGAACAGGAACAACCTCGACACACCGGCCGGAGCGCTCGACATCGGCGAGGCGCGCTACGGTCTAAAGATTCCTGGCGAGATCTCCCGCCCCGACGAGGTCGAGAATCTGGTCATCAGCGTTCGCAATGGGAAACCGATCTATCTGCGCGACATCTCCTCGGTGCGAAGCGGGTTCAAGGATCGAAAATCCTATTCCAGGGTGAATGGCAGGGACTCCATTATTCTTCGGGTCACGAAACGCCAGGGACAAAACCTGCTCGAGATCGCAAGCAAGGTGAGAGGGGTTGCCGAACGATTCGAAAAGATTTCCCCCGATCCGATCGAACTCACTATTACCTCCGATGGTTCCGAAGAGATCGAACAGATGGTGGCGGATCTCGAAAACAATATCCTTACTGGCCTTGTCCTGGTGCTGGCGGTCATCTTCCTAGCACTGGGACTGCGTAACGCTGTGTTGGTATCGCTGGCCATCCCGCTCTCGATGTTGATTGCCTTTTTCATTATTCAAACTATGGGCATCACTCTCAACATGGTGGTACTGTTCAGTCTGATCCTGGCGCTCGGAATGCTTGTAGACAATGGGATCGTTCTTGTCGAAAACATCCATCGGCATCATGTGAGCCTGGGAAAACCAAAGGTCCAAGCCGCGCTCGACGGATCGAGCGAGGTTGCCTGGCCAGTGGTGACTTCCACCACCACAACAGTGGTCGCTTTTCTCCCTCTCGTGTTTTGGCCGGGAATAATGGGGCAGTTCATGGGTTACCTACCGAAGACGGTGATCATCGTCTTGATCTCATCGTTATTCGTCGCGTTGGTGATCACCCCACCCCTTTGTGTCATCTTCATGAAACAGTCGACCAAGGATCGGGGAGAAGGAGTTGCTCGCAAAAAGGAAGGCTATGTGGTTAAGAGGTACCGCCAGACACTATCATCCGTGATGGAATATCCCTTTCTAAGTTTTGCCTTTGCCTGCTTTACCTTGGTCCTGGCGATCTGGACATTCGCGAAGAGCGGATTGGGAATGGAAATGTTCCCCGAGACGGAACCCTCCCGGATCGTCGTGGATATCACCGCCCCCGATGGGACCAATGTGGATAAAACGAACGAGTTCGCGAAACAAGCGGAAGCCTCGATCGCGAAATTCGGCAATATTCGATTTGTGACCACCTCGGTGGGAGAGGGCGCCGGGATGGATCCCGGTCCGAACAAAGCCCGAATCACCATCGATTTGGTTAAACGCGAGAACCGCCTGGGTCAAGCCGAATCCGACTCCCGACCCGGCGGGTCAAAGGGATTGACCTATTTTCAGAATTCCAAATTCACTCTGAGGGACCTCCGAAAGGATCTCACCACACAGATGGTGGGTGTCGAGATTAAAGTCGACAAGGAAGCGGACGGTCCGAATGTGGGCGCGCCTGTGAATGTCGAGATTCACGGCGAAGATTACATCTTGTTGTCTAATCTAGCGGAAGAAATACGGACAAAATTGGCGGGAATCCCTGGAGTGGTGGATCTTCGCGACGATTACGTCTCCGGTCTTCCAGAAGTCAGTTTGGAAATCGATAAGACACGG
>JAJDBZ010000146.1 GCA_029261095.1 Candidatus Omnitrophota bacterium
ACGATCGGGAAACTCGCAAACCGACTCCGGCTGGAGGGACGACAGGTAATTGTCGCCGCGGGGGACACTTTTCGCGCGGCAGCCATCGACCAACTCAAAATCTGGGCCGAACGCTCCGGGTGTGAAATCGTGATGGGCGAAGATGGAACCGATCCCGCTGCGGTGGTCTTCAACGCGGTCCAGAAGGCCAAGGCGCTTGGGAACGCGACGGTCATCGTTGATACCGCCGGCCGCCTCCACAACAAGGGATACCTCATGCAAGAACTCGAAAAAATCGGTCGAATCATCTCTAGAGAAGCAGAGGGGGCGCCGCAAGAAACGCTCCTGGTCTTAGACGCATCGACAGGACAAAACGGCCTCACCCAAGCGAAGGTCTTTAAAGAGATTGTCCCTCTAACCGGAATCGTCCTGACAAAACTCGATGGCACCGCAAAGGGAGGGGTCACACTATCGGTCCGAAAGGAACTGGGACTCCCAGTCAAGTTCGTGGGCCTCGGGGAAGGGATGGATGACCTGGAACCTTTTGACCCAAAGAATTTTGTGGATGCGTTATTCGCGGAAGCGAAAGAGGACTCCGAGTAGGCTATCAGGTCCTTTCTCGTGGAAGTCTCATTTGCGAAGGGGCCGTTGAATCACGTCTGCCCCACCCAGGAACCATCGTCATTCTTTTTCCAAATGGAACTGAGATTTCCCAACACCGAATCAGGTAAGGGTCCCTGCTCGGCGATCTTCAAATTCTCCTTGACATGATCAAGGTTCATACCTCCAACCAAGGCGATGTGCATTCCGGGTTGAAAGAGGGTAAAACGCAAGGCAAGTTCGATCCAATTCCCATCGAAACCCACCGAGTCTGGAGTCATACCGAGTTTTTTGAGTCGCTCAGTATAAGGGGCTGTGTATCCCCCATAAGGACCTCCATACTGGGTCATGTCTCTCCAGACTGAGTTTGCGATCGGACGTTTGGCGAATACGCCAAGATCACGCCGCTTCGCTACTGGAATAGATTTCTCTAGTACCTGTTGGTCCAAGAAATTGATTGAGGTCTCAATGCAATCGATGGGGTCCAATGAGAGTGCATACTCAAGGTCTTCACGATCTCCGCTGTATCCGATGAAACGAGTCATTCCATCGCGCTTGCATTGGATCAGGGCTTCAATCATTTCCTCGTTTTCCAAGTTGGCTTTTGGGCAAGAGTGAATGAGAAGCACATCCAAGTGGTCTGTCTTGAGTAGTCGCAGCGATCGTTCGGCGCTGCTACGAACTAATTCTCCCGACCACTCCGGAGCATCGTCATCGGCGATCTTGTGCCCACATTTAGAAACGAGAATGTATTCATCGCGTCTTGAACCGATGGCCTTCCCGACTTCTTCCTCGGCGTCCACATAGCAGGCGGCGGTGTCAATCACATTGACTCCGGCATCGAGGACTCCATTGAGAAGTTGATCGCATTCTGCTTGCTCCATTCCAACGAATCCAATCTGGGCTGTGCCGAATCCAATCGGGGTAACTTCCAACTGAGTTTTGCCAAGAGTCCTCTTTTCCATAGTCATTTCCTTTCGTCTTGGGATCTAATCAGGTTACAAAAATTTCATCTATTTCAATAAGGTGAGTTCATCACTTCCCTTGAATCAATTTTGCCGCTGACCGTCTGGCATGGCAGATGCAATCGTTGACTGAGACTCCATGCAAATAATTTCCAACCAGATGAAGACCCGGATACTGCTGTAAATCTTTTTCGACCTCTTCGATTCTCGCGGAGTGACCGGAAACCATCTGTGGAATTGAGAATGGGTAACGAGAGACCTGAACGAGGAGGGGCGCTTGCTTGATCCTCATCAGTTTTGATAATTCTGAAACCGCATGTTGAGACAGTTCCTCGTCCGATACAGATAGGAGTTCGGGTTGACGGTGTCCGCCGATGAACACTCGGAGTGCATGGCAGCCCTCCGGCGCTTGATGAGGAAAGACCGATGACGCATAGAGTGCGCCCAGAATGTGGATCTCCTTTTCACCCTGTGGATCGAGAAATCCGAATCCAAAAGGTGGTTCATCAAACGCGTCATTGTCGAATCCAAAGTTGACTACCGCCAGAGAGGCGGATTCGATCGGTTTCAGTTTCTGAGCGACTCCAGGAGCGAGCCCCTCCAAAAAAGGAATCGCGCCATTCAGATCCAGTCCGAATATGAGATGGGGGGTCGTAAAGATTTGTTCTCCATCGGAACCAGAGGTGGCGATTACTCGATACCCCGCCTCTTCCCTTTCAATCCGAGTGACTGTGGTTCCTAAATGAACGCGCTCTCCCAAGGGATGGGCAAGCGCCTCGCAAAACGACCCAAGCCCCCCCTGAAAACTCACCATCCCCTTCCACTTACGGGTGTTCATCCGGCTGTTTAGTCGACGCTTGATTCCTCCGATCAAAAAACTCCTCGAATCTTTGTCGATCTCCCAAAAAAACTTGAAACACGACCGCGCGCTCAGCTAATTACAATCGCCTGAGAAAATTCCCACAACAGCCGCGCTAAGTATTCGATCTACAAACTCATTGCCGAAACGCCGTCGGAAGAGATCGCCCAAAGTGGGATCGGGTTCTTTGGGTCGTCTTCCAACAATCGGTTCCAGGAGAAATCGAAGTTTCCCCAAGGGAGATAGAAGTGGGGTTTTGATCGCTCCCATGAGGGAACTGGGGAGAGGTTCTCGCCGACCGTTATAAACAATCTCGCGTCTTTTCGCTTCCTCGCTGTAGGAGACCACCTCGACATGGTCGGAGATCCGGTCAATTAATTCCTCAAAGAGTGGATCTCGGACGAGGAGATTGAAAGGCCCCTTTTCGAAAAGGAATCCTCCAAGGGAAACGGTCTGCGCGCATCCTCCGACAACCGTGTCCTTCTCTATGAGACAAACTTCTTTCCCCGCGGCCTCAAGATCATGGGCTATGGTGAGCCCACTCACCCCAGCGCCCAGGACCAGGTATTCAGAATGGAGTTCGGAGGTCATCAGTTGATGGTTGAAAGGCCTTCCCTTTTGTTTAAGTGTCGAGTTGAGTATTATAGGTTCGAATGCCTCTGAGGGGAATGCCGGCCACATCCTACTTCGCGAGGTGTGTCAGGGTGATTACCTGGAGTGGACATCTATCGATTGGAATCACATGAGGAGGAGCGATGTCATGGAGTCAAGCCTAAAAGACCTTACTGCGGTGGTAACCGGTGCAAGTCGGGGGATCGGTAGAATCCTGGCCACATCGCTGGCCCGAGAGGGTGTCGCGATCGTAGCAGTAGCCTCCTCGGAGGATACACTGAGGCCTACTGTCGAGGGCGTCAAATCGTTGGGAGGGAGAATCCATCCGATAGATTGCGACTTCTCGATCACGCATGATGTGGAGGACCTCTCCAACAGGATTCTCAATGTGGTCTCCGGAGTCGATATCCTAATCAATAACGCAGGGGTCGCACTAAACCGCCCGATTGTGGAAACAGAAACGGATCAATGGCTAAAATGTTTTGCGGTGAACGCTGTCGCGCCCATCTTGCTCACCCGTGATTTGATTCCATCGCTCGAACGATCGGATCGAGCAACCATCATCAACATCGGATCGGTGGTGGCGGAGAAAGGGTATGTCGGACAGGCCGCTTACGGGGCTTCCAAACACGCTTTGCTTGGTTTCACAAAGGTTCTTGCCCAAGAGGTTCAGGAAAAGGGGATCCGGGTTCATTCAATCAACCCAGGAGCGATCGCCACCGAAATGATCCGCGAGGCTCGGCCCGACCTAAATCTGGGAGACCTGATCCAACCCGATGAGCTGGTCGATTTCATCATCTATCTGCTGAAGCATCGAGGTTCGATGGTTATGGACGACTTGCGAATCCGACGCGCGACAGGGGATCCCTGGTATTGAATCTTATTTTTTACCGGGAGGACTTTTGCCTTCTACTTTAAGTATTGCGACATTGTCTGGTTGCTTTGGATCAATTGTCTCCAATCGCTGAGCGCGGTAGAGCCCCTCGAGGACATACTGAACTCCCGCTAAAGAGGTAAGCCCCGCAGTTATGACATGAAACCAAGGGCGGTCGATCAGCTCGGCGAATGAATAAAGGGGAAATGCGGTAAAATCGAAAAACTTCCCTTCAGGAAGAGAAAGGATAACCGAGAAGACCACCAGCCCCTGACAAACTGCAGCAGTTTTGCCGATCTTCGATGGTGAGATTTCCGTGTTATAACCAAGGATAAACAGAAGCAACCAACCAATCAGGATAAAGAACTCTTTAAAGAATACCACCATCGCGAGCCAGACCGGAAGTTGTTCGACCCATGCGAGAATAGCAATGGTAGAGAAGGCGAAAAATTTGTCGGCCAGCGGATCGAGGAAAGCGCCCAATGGATTGACCATCTCAAACTTTCGGGCAATCCACCCATCCAAGAAATCAGTCAACAGGATAAGGGGAACCAGGGAGAGCGTGATAAAATAGTATGCCTGGGTCACCCCGGTGAGGATTTCTCCTTGATTCCATCTCAGGTAGTAGATCAGAAAATAGAAGAAGACCGGCAGAAGAATCAGCCGAATGAGCGATAGTAAGTTTGCCACATTCAAATAGAGCGGATCGCTCCATCTCATGGTCTCAATCTCCCTTTCTATCCATCAGTCTACACCGCTTTCGATTCGAGCCAATCCATGAGGACCGATGCGATCTCTTGGGCAGTTCCACCGTCCCATTTTTCCGGAGTGGCGGGGGTCGGGTGTTCATCCTCGAGGACGGCACGAAAAGTAGAAAGGATCATCCCTGAATCGGTACCCACCAGATGATTGGTACCCTGTTCGATGGTGATTGGTCGCTCGGTGTTTTCGCGGAGTGTCAGACAAGGAATACCAAGTACAGTGGTCTCTTCTTGAATCCCACCTGAATCTGTAAAGACGACACGACTGTTCTGAAGAAGGTAAAGAAACTCCAAATACCCTAGTGGTGGAGTCAGGAGGAGGTTGCTTTCTTGTAGCTGTTCGCCTTTGTCGGGCAGGTCTACCGAAAGCCGGTACCCATAAGTTCGCATTTTTGATTGAGTCCGAGGATGTACGGGAAAAATGAGTGGTACTTCTTTCGATACCTCAGTGAGAACCTCCATCAACGGTCCCAGCTGTTCGGGGTTGTCGACATTGGAGGGGCGATGGAGGGTCACCAGTCCAAAAATATCTCCCTCTTTCCAACCCTCAAGAATTCTAGGGCGGGTCGCCTTTGGGAGATGTTTCTTGAGAGAGTCAATCATGAGATTTCCCACAAAGAAAATCTTGTCCCTCGAAATCCCCTCATCCAGCAGGTTATTGCCAGCGTCACGGCTGGTGGTAAAGAGAAGATCTGCGATCGAATCGGTGACGATCCGGTTGATTTCTTCGGGCATTGTGCGGTCACGACTCCGGAGACCCGCTTCGACATGAGCGATTGGGATCTGTAGTTTGGCGGCTACGATCGAGCACGCCAGGGTCGAATTCACATCGCCCACAACCACAACCAGGTCTGGATGTTTCTCCTCACAATACTTTTCGAATTCGACCATGATTTTCGCGGTCTGCACCGCATGCGACCCCGATCCGACTCCGAGAAAGAGGTCGGGTTCTGGAAGTTCGAGGTCTCGAAAAAGGAATTTTGACAAACGGTCATCGTAATGCTGACCGGTGTGGATCAGATCGAGAAGCAGGCTCGAGTCCTTCTCCTTGAGCGCCTCCAAAAGGGGAGCCATCTTCATAAAATTTGGTCGGGCTCCGACCACGCATGCGATTCTGTGAGTCATGGTTTTCAAGGATTATGGGGAGGAATGGGGTGGGTTGGCAACAATCAGAGGAGTCAGGCAGAATACTTGACAGAATATTTCGTTGTCGAGGTCAATTTTCATGCACCGTCCGCTTCCATTGATACTTCTCATTCTTCACCTTCTCCTGTTGCCCAACATCTCCTTCTCCGAAAGTCAGGATTTTGTTGATTTCTCGAAAACCTCAACCCTGAAACCCAGCGAAACCCAGGAATGGGACCTCGACGCAATCCCGCAAGGAACCCTTCTCGAATGGCGAGCGGAAATCCCCCGCTTCGATTTGGTCGAAGGGGACCGAATCGCTCTCCGTTTGGCCGCCGAGGGGCAGCCCGATGTGACCAAGGAATTGAACGCGGGGGATCGGTCTCTGTGCATTCCGGTCATCGCGAAGCATGGCACGCCCTTACGAATAACAGCGGAGTCGCGCTCGGATCGGGAACTGCCACTTGAGATGAACCTCCGCCCGATAGATATCCCAACAGAAGATCGGATTGCCTTCGAAGCAGAGCCGAATAACAACTGGCGTGAGGCCAACCCGCTGGAGATCGGACGGACTGTCTACGGCAACAACGACGATACCGATTATCTGGACAACGAGGACGAGAACCCGGTAAAAGGTTTTGCCAATGGATTGGACAACGCGCGGCGGGATCGCCCCGGACTCGATTGGTTTAAGTTCCAGGTCGATGAAGAGAAACCTTTTCTTGTCCTGTTCGAACTCGATATCCTCGACCGGGATGTCTCGGTCAATCTCCGGATGTATGTCGAGAACGAATCGGGCGACGATGTCGAACTCTACCTCGAAGGAAAGGACCCGATGGAGATCGTCCACGATCGCGAGCCAGAACGGTATAGCAAGGCGATCAGCCGTGTCCTCAAGAAGGGGACTTATTATCTTCAGGTCAATGGAAACCATCCGCGATATATTCTGCGCTCGAAGGTGTATGGCATCCCCCCATTCGATTCGCCCGAAGAAGCCCTCCGTCTCGGCGCCCATTACATCATGAATGTCGGCGACGCGTGGGTGGCGCAGGTGCCGCGCGAGGGGAACATTTATCGGCGGATCGAAAACCTGCATGACAGCACCCTGAGATGCACCGCCTGTCACCCTTCCATTTTTTCCACCGAGGCGGTCCTCACGGCTCAGAAGGCGGGATACCCAGTCGAAGCCAAATCGCAGTTCCGGTATGTGGTCGACCGGATCTACAACGGGCCGACCCCGCTCTATGGCCCCTTCGACGCCAACTGGCAACGGTACATCGCGATCCCGATGCAGTCGCAAGGGAAGCATGGATTGATCCTAAAAGATTTTGAGAAGTATGTGAGTCAGACGGAGACACCCTTCTTCGAGCGGTACGCCCCGTTCCTCAAACACGCTTGGACGGGGATGGAAGAACTTCACCCCGACGAAGCCAATGGGGTGGTCCCTGCCGATAGCAATGTTGGGTACAGCGTTCGCGATTGGTTGGTGCTCTCCGAGGCGGAGCGTCGATCAGGCGACAAGAGTTATGGCGAAGCGGCCGACCATGTCGAAGGCCTGATCACGAGTGCGAGTTGCAATCTGAAAAACATCCAGGACAAGATCCATCGAGTTTGGGGATTTTCCGTGATGGGCGATGACCTCGACCGGTACAAATCGGAACGTGACCAGGCGATCGAAGAGATTCTAGGTTACCAAAACGAGGATGGCGGTTGGCCGGATGTGGTGGAGGAGGGCCGACCCAGCGCGGTCTACACCACGGGGCAGGTCGTTTGGACCCTGTCACAGGCGGGACACTCGCTTGAAACATTACCCCAACTTAACAAGGCGGTCGATTACCTCCTCTCACAACAGAAGGAATTCGGGGGTTGGTTCCAGACAACCACCCACGAAAACTTTCGAACCCCCATGCGAGAGACCCGCTATGCGGTGATGGCCTTGGCGGCGATGCACCCCAAGGGGGATGCACCGCGCAAGGGTTGGGGGAACCGCGACGGGGAGGAGGCCCAATTCCCTCGCACCGATTCTTTGATCCACACGCTCGACGATCTCGACAACCTTTGGGAAGTCCCGGATGCGAACAAGGAGGATTTCACACAGGCTCTGATCACCTTCCTTGATTCGGATGAACCCCTGATTCGCTCCACAGCGGCGGAGACGCTTGGACGGATCGGAACCGAATCGGCTTTCGAACCCCTGACAATACTTCTAGACGATCCAGTGAAAGATGTCTGGCGGTCGGCGGCCTGGTCGATCCGTCAGTTCGGGAACCGTGGGTATGGTCAGGAACGAATCAAAGAGCTGTTTCAGGACGAAGACCCTGCGGTTCGACGCGGGGCAATACGGATCTTCGCCTACCACTACTTCGGCATGCAACACCGCCTCGATATCGCC
>JAJDBZ010000147.1 GCA_029261095.1 Candidatus Omnitrophota bacterium
ACCAGGTAACTTTCGAACATGCCGGCTCGGAAGTAATCGCCGCCGAGGAGGCGGACCATTTTCACAATCACCGAAGGGGCGATTCCCTGCCCCACCGCGCGGCCCATCGCCTCGCGCCCTCCGCAGTGAGCGTAGATGGGGACGTTGATGTCCGGGTGCTCGCGAAGGATCTGAAGGGAAGCAAAACCGGCAGCATAGAAATTGACCATGAGGCCGGTGGCGCCATTCTCCAGAGCCTCAAATGCACGGTCGAGAACCTTGTCGGTGCGTGTGCTGATATGCGCCATATAGAGCACCTTCTGGCCGGTCTCGTCCTCGGCCTTTTTCAAGGCTTGTGACACAAGGCGGACCCGTTCGCCAAGAGGGCAATATCCCGGGTTCATCATCTTTTCATCGTCTTTGATGAAACAGATACCCCCCATCGCCGCGAAGTAAGCGAGGTCGGCGATCTCCTGAGGAGCCATTCCCGCAGTCGGTTTGACAATCGTGCCGACCATGAGTTCGCTGTTCGTGAGGCCGACGAGTTCTCGAGTCTTCTCGATCCCGAACCCCGGTCCGGGGAATCGGTCCATCATCTCCTTCGGAATGGAGAAATCGACCAGGCGCGATTTTTCATAGGAAGCAAGCGCGAATGTCGGGCCGCCGATCATCGAGAGCCAGAGGCAGGAAAACGCTGACTCCTCCAGATCAAAGTTTGAAATCGGATAGAGGAGACTGATGAAACCCTTGCCGGTTTCGATCTCCTCGACCTCGAGCACCTCGCCAACCGATTCGAGATAGCGTTCGGTGGGACTTCCCTGCCCGGTCCACTTGGCGGTCGTTTCCAGGACCACCAGTTCTTTCGCAACCTTCGAAAGATTTTCGTTGGTCTCGATGTAATACTTGGCAACGATGGAATCTTTTGGACTATGGCGTTCAGCATTCACAGGACAGCATCCGCCTTCGCCGCGAAGATGAAATCGCTCTCAGTGAGTCCATCGATTTTGTGGGTCCAGATGGTCAGTTTGACTTTCCCCCAGGTGAGGTAAATATCGGGATGATGACCAATCTCTTCGGCGAGTGCACCGACGCGGTTTGTGAAATCCAAGGCCTCCTGGAAATTCTTGAACTTGTAACCTTTTTCTAAATGGTGTCCCTCCTTCACCTTCCATTCATGACCGAGTTCGGCAAGCAGATCGGACCGCTTCTTGTCGGAGAGCGGTGGGGTTCCACCCTTGCAGGGGACACATTCTCGTTGCGCCAGATTTGACATGATGTTTCTCCTTATGCCGTGAGCTGAACAGCTAGTGTAAGGTGGGGGTCTGCTTGAGACAACGGGCAACAGCCGGGAGTATCCGATCCAAAAGACCTGATTCCTCACAGCTTGCCTTCCGACCGCTTCGCTCCGATCATAGGTGGTGGAGAGTGGATGAATCAATCTGAATAGAGCCCCAATGAAACCGATTCTAGAAGTCCAACATATCCGCAAAAAGTTCTCCCGGAACTCAAATTCGCATCTTTCATACGGCATTCGGGACCTCTTCCAGGAAATCCTAGGAAGAACCGACAATGGTGAACTCCGTGAAGATGAATTCTGGGCAGTTAATGATGTCTCTTTCCACCTTTATCCAGGAGATTCTATCGCGCTCATTGGGAGGAACGGTTCAGGCAAGAGCACTCTTCTCAAGATGATCAATGGATTGATCAAACCGGATGGCGGACGGGTCGAGGTCCATGGCGCGATCCAAGCGCTGATCAATCTAGGTGCGGGGTTCAATTTCTCTCTCTCCGGTCGCGATAACATCTACACCTCGGCGGCGCTGATGGGACTGACACGAAAAGAGACCGAGGAGCGGATGGAGGCCATCATCGATTTTTCGGAGATCGATGAATTCATAGACAGCCCGGTGGGAAACTACAGTTCCGGCATGAAGGCACGCCTCGGGTTTTCTGTGGCGATAAACCTCTGTCCAGAGATCCTGCTCATTGACGAGATCCTTTCTGTCGGTGATGCCTCCTTCCAAAACAAGTGTTTTGTGAAAATGCACGAGCTCAAGAAGAGTGGGGTCACCATAGTCCTGGTAAGCCACAGTTACACCCATGTTGTCCAAATATGCGAAACAGCGGTTTGGCTCCACAAAGGGCGTGTCATGAAGATCGGGCCTAGCAAGGAAACAGTTCAAGGGTATTTGGACTTTCTCTCCGAAGAACAAGTCGAGCGGGTTGCCAAGCTTAACGACCTGAAGGCTGAGAATCTCAAGTCGATGGAACAAAAGAAATCGGCGACGGTCAGCCTTTTTGGCGCGGTCTACAGTGAGAATGACCAAATTGATGATGTCCATGTGGAGTTTCTTATCGATGGAAAACCTGTCGATTCATTACCCACCCACAGTTCGGTCGAAATCCATTATCGCTTTAGAATCGTGGAAAACATTACTGACTTGAATGTCTCTCTCGTTTTCTGCACACCCGATGGAAAGGCTATTTCGGCCATATCGACCCTAAACGGCGATCTTCTCAAATCGATCCATAACGGTGTAGTGGACTGTTCAGTTACGATCCCGGACTTTAACCTTTGTCCGGGTGAATATGTGCTACTGATGCCTGTGCATGAAGGAAAGAGTTACCTTTACCGTGATAAGGTGAAAGAATTCGTAGTCACTGGGCCGGGGAGGTTAACCTGGCATCTTGTGGATTTCGATTATGAATACAAAGTTCGGTGCGAATCATGAGTGTTAAGAGTTTTTTGGATAAGTTTCAAACTGACAGGAAACAGCGACAGCTCGCGGAATGCCTGACCGAACCCCACCTTTTGGAATCTCTACTCGGGGAAAAGGCGATCCAAAACAGGTTACTCCAGGCGGTTTGTCATTCCGACTTCTTGGGACAAATTGTTGAGACCGCCGAGGCTCGCCAAGAGATAACGAATCGGGCGGATATTCTCAGTGAAATCCTGAAGGACTCTCAAGCTCATAAGTTTTTATGCGATGATGGAACCGCGATAAAAAAAGCTTTAAACGATCCTGACACACTAGACAGGATTCTGAATGATTCCGATCTCTTGACCCAGGTAGTTGAGACCGCCGAGGCTCACCAAAAGATAGCGAATCGGGCGGATATCCTCGGCGAGATCTTGAAGAACTCTCAAGCTCATAAGTTTTTATGCGATGATGGGACCGCGATAAAAAAAGGTTTAACCGATCCTGACACACTAGACAGGATTCTGAATGATTCCGACCTCCAGAACCGTATTCTCCGCCATTCGCAAACCATTCAGAATTTTCTCGATGATCCCGTATTGATTGCCAAATTGCTCGATGAGCCTCAGGCATTCGATCAAATACTGGCGGACAATGTGCTCAGGACCAAGGTACTCCATCACCCTCGAGCATTCGAATGCATCCAATCCGACACAACCCTGCTTCAGAGACTTTTTCTTGAGGGAAAGGGAATGGAGACGATTCTCGGAGACGAGGCCTCAGTGTCACGATTAGCGTCTCATGGAAGAATCCTTGAACAGATCCTTTCCGACGAAGCACTCTTGTTCAGGATTCTCAGGAATAGCAGAAGTATCGAGAAATGGGTCAACGATCCAGCGCTCTTGAACCAGCTTTTGTCGAACCGTGTGGTCTACGATCAAATTCTTGCGGACAATGTTTTGCGCGATAAGATTCTATCGCACCCCCGAATTCACGAGCTCATTCTTGCCGATCAGGGGTTGATCACAAAGCTGTTTTTGAAAAACTCTGTATTAGACCCCTTGTTTTCGGATGATGTTGTCCTCACAAAATTTGCCTCTCATGGACGTGTT
>JAJDBZ010000148.1 GCA_029261095.1 Candidatus Omnitrophota bacterium
TCCTCATTCTCCGACTTTCGGGATTCACATACAGAGAGATCGAAGGTTTTCTGGGAATTTCGGTCGAAACGACAACGAGTCGTTTCTCACGTTTGAAGCCAGTTCTTCAGCGTGCTCTTCAAGAAGCGGGCATCGAGAGAGCAACCCTCTCGACCGTTTAGGCCCGGGGTTCTTTTCTGTACGAGTCCACGTGAATGAACAGAACTGAGAATCACATCTCGTCATTTCCTACCTCAATCATATCTTACCCTCTTGATATTGCGGGGTTTACCTTTGAATAAATGTAAATCTACATCGATATCAAAAAGATGCAGGATTTTTAACAAGTATCCAGATTAGTTTAAGCAATGAACCCAGATCGATTGACGGGCTTGGATTGGACAATCAAGTCCAAAGCATGACCGATTAATAAGGAAATGAATATCAGAGAGTTCCAATGGAGCGGTACGCAAACACAGTAAAACATTATTCAACCAGTTAAGATTCAGGAGGCCGCACCCAATGCATTCCACTTTCCGGTCGTTTCTCACTCAATCATCTCAACCACCATGTGCTTGCGAGGAATCTTTCGGGTTAAGGATTTTCAAATGGGGTGTTTCTCATTTCAGTGCACGACGGGCTTTCGAGTGGAACCTCATCATAGGTTCTCTCTTGCTCATCTTCACATTAGAAGTTCAAGCCACATTTCTTGAGATCACATCCCCAAACCAAGAAACGGGAGGTCGATTTGGCCACGTGGCCTCTGTTAAGTCGCCTCGGTTGGCGGAAATCGCAAGAAGTCTTGTGGGCCGCCGTTCTATTCGGTTATGGCATGATCATGCGTTCATTAAACCCGCGAAGGATGGCGCCGAAACCAAATGGCACCAGGATTTCCCGTATTGGCCCATGAACGAACCGGGAGCGCTCTCCTGTTGGATCGCGCTCGACGATGTCAACGAGAAAAATGGTTGCCTCAGTTTCATCCCCGGCTCTCACATGAAGGGCCGACTCAAACCGGTCAGCCTCACCAACCGCGACAACATCTTCCGACTGGCCGGGATGAAAAAGAAAGATATCAAGCCTGCGGTGATGGAGATGAAAGCCGGGAGCTGCACCTTCCATGATGGAAACACCTTTCACTATGCGGGAGGGAACACCACCTTACGACCGCGCCGCGCGCTCGCCATCATCTATGTTCCCTCGGAAACCATCTACAACGGAAACTCGCATCCGGTCAGCGATGGACTCGAATTAAAGGTTGGAGAACCGATCCGAGGGAAGCATTTCCCGGATCTGGCCGGGAAGTAATCCGATCCCGACCCAGAAAAATCCCGTTCGGAGAATTAAGTGAAAGAAAAAACGGAGACACTTTGTAAATTCAATGTGAGCGGCCGATTCACATAGGGCAATGCGACTAGCTTGATCGACCGCGATACGGCTTTTTAAACTCTTGGTTTCGATTTGGATGACTGCATGGATATCGCACCAGGAAAAACACCGTACGATAAGACAACGTGTTGAACTCATACCTTGATCGTTTCACTGATCATGGATTGAGGTTTTAGGGTAGGTTTTTTTCACAGACTGCTATCAGTTAGTCCTCATCCAGTTGGGTCAAAGATTGCTGGCCTCTGTTGGATTAGGATTTTCCCGAGCATTCCAGTGGTTGCTGTTTTCACCATGTTACTTTCCGTGAATGGATTTCCATTCGCACTTGGCATTTCTTTGGACATATTGCCTCTCTTCTTGATTGGGTTCAGCCCTTATTGGCCAGACTAAAAATCTTTTGGGCAGAGGAGACTGATATGCTTCGCCAATTACCCTCACGCTACAATCAAGTTGTTGAAGAATCAGAAATCGCTACTCGCTGGTCCTCGCGGTCTTCCCACAAACTCCTGTCGAGGATGCAATTCTTTCTCCAATTTCTCGTATCAGCCGCCGTACCAGGTTTGATGACCGCTACCTTTTTCTGCCTCCTAAATCCCACCGTGGAGGCCGCAACTCATTACGTCGATAGCAGCGCATCCGGGTCAAATAATGGGTCTTCTTGGAGTGATGCGTACACCGATCTACAAACTGCACTTGGGGTCTCAGTGAGTGGTGACGAGGTCTGGGTCGCGCAAGGAGTCTATATTCCCGGACTCTCCGAGTCAGACACATTCCAACTCAAGAACGGTGTGGAAGTTTATGGGGGATTTGAAGGGGTACCAGGGACGGAGGGAAACTTTGGCGCAAGTGATTTCGAGTCGTTCGTTTCGGTCCTGTCTGGGGATATTGCGGGGGATGACACGACCAATTCAGATTGGGTTGTCACAAACACCGGAAATATTTCAGGAAGTAACACCGACCACGTGGTCACTGGGAATGGCACCAACGGCACCGCCATTCTTGACGGTTTCACGGTGACTGCTGGCCATGCAAATGGAGGAGGGCTCAGCAGCAAGGGTGCGGGAATGACAAATATCGGTGGATCTCCCGCTCTTTCGAACATCAATTTCACTGGAAATCGTGCCGAAGACAACGGAGGTGGAATGCACAATGAAACAGGTAGTTCATTGAGCCTGACTAATGTGAAGTTTACCAACAACTCGGCGGGTAATTTCGGCGGCGGGATGTTCAATGAAA
>JAJDBZ010000149.1 GCA_029261095.1 Candidatus Omnitrophota bacterium
AGAAGGATACGGTCTAATTTTGATGCCGAGATGGAAATTTAGGCGATCCTAGTCCGATATTAGACCTGATAATTTATTCTACGCCATCAGCGAGTAGCCGGATTGGTTTCGGAAGCCGGTAACCTCAAGCCGATCCGGATATACATCGAGAATGGAGTACGCGTTATTCTCTTGGCCGGAACCCTCGATCAGCGCGGCGAGAGTGACATAGTGGATGCCGCCGATCTCATTGTGCTCGTTGATGTGGTTATGCCCCTGGAAGACCGCTAAGACCTTACCGGAGTCCTCGAGAATCTTTCGGACTTCGGGTCCACTCTTTATTCCGTAGTGATTCGAGACATCAATGCGCTGATGAGTGAAAGCCACAGTGGGGAGATCGGTTTTCGAGAGATCGTCCTTCAGCCATTCCTGCTCCTCCAGTGGGATTTCAGTGTCGGTCCACTCGTAGTTCCGGTGGCCATAAGAGACTCCGTCCGCACGATAGCACGCGTCGAGGATGATGATATGAACGCCGTTCTTGTCGAAGGAATAATGAGTCGCTTTGGCGCCAGAATTGTCGCGGAACTGTTCCTTGGTGAGGGTCCAAACACAATGGTTGCCGAGGACATAGTGGCGGTCACCTTTAAACTTTGAGTATATTTTATCGAGAGTTTTTAGATAAGCGATCTCTGTCTCGACCTCTTCGGCCGCATCGACAAAATCGCCGAGTTCAATGGCGAGATCGAGATCTTCAGCGTTGAAGGTTTGGATGCACTCCTCGAATTTCTGAATCGAATCTCGGTAGTGACGGGTCCCGCCGGGGTCCTTGTCCGCATAATGGAGATCGGTCACCAGTCCCATGCGTAGGAGGGCGTTGTCGTCAGATGGCTCGTTCAATGCTAGAGTCGCCGCCTCAACCGAACGGCAAAACAATGGAAGGTTCCCGAGGATCAGTGTTCCATTTTTCAGGAAAGTTCGTCGCAACATTTTACTTCTCCTTGTGTGGGTTGGTCAGATGATAAAAATAACCATCCTCGGCACCGACCAAGAGGTCTGGAATCCCGTTTCCGTCCCAATCGACTACAGTCGGACAGGTGGTGTGTCCGGCGAGAATGCGTTCGGCGACTAACCCTTCGTTCTTGAATCGATAGCCCCCATCCTCAGAGATATTCCGAAAGAAATCGATGTTCTTGCTGTTGATCAGAATGTCGAGGTCGCCATCCAGGTCCCAATCGACCATGGTGATTTTACGGCGGCCGCTTCCACCTGCATCCCTCTCGTTCAATCGGAGTGAGTTCCCCTCCTCATCCTCAAAGATTCGGTGGGGGTGCTTCAGAATGTAATCGCCATCCGCCTTTTTCTCTCTTTCGAAGAAGGCGAGATAGCCCTCCTGATCGAGCATGACAAGATCGTTGAGACCATCTTCGTTGAGGTCAATGACGAATGGAGTGGTTCTCCATTGGGTAACCAGTTCCTTCCCTGTGGGATTCCACCAAAACCACTTAGGTTTGGGGGTTTCACCCTCCCATTCGACCTGAATCGGTTGGGCAGGGTTTAGTTTTGCCGCGGATTGGGTCCCCTCGTTCTCGTACCAAACTACTTTGCCCCAGATACTGTTGGCCACAATGTCCAGGAGACCGTCATGGTTCCAGTCGATGACAGTCGGGGCAGTGTAACCCCATTTGGCCTCGGCCGGTCCTTGGATCGAGCCATTGGGACCGGCTTGGATTCGGATCGTCTCACCACCGGCCAAGAGTCGGGCCGGTTTCATCCATTTGGGAGAGTCCCCGCCGCCTAGGTTCTCGATGAAATTAATGTATCCGGCGGTGTCCCCACAGATGAGGTCCTGGTCACCATCGCTATCCCAATCGATTCCGAATGGAGTGGAGAGAGCCCCGCATTTTAGGTCTCCCGCTTTCTGTTGAAAGTATCGAGGTTGATTGAACATTGGCCGCCCATCATCAAGTTCGCCGGTGTTTTCCACAAGGGCGACACGGCCGTCCTCATCGCCAACGATGAGATCGAGGTCGGTGTCCATGTCCCAATCGATGGCTTCGACACGAATCATTTCCAGATCCATCCGGAGGTCTTCGCCACCTGACTGGAGAAAAACTCCCCTTGCATATTCGGGTTCAGTCCTTGAACCAATGTTTTTGAAATACGTGAAACGATCCAGAAACTCTCCGCAGATGAGATCGTAATCGCCATCCCCATCCCAATCACCGAAATTGGGGGAGGGCATACCATAGACATCGATTGGCTCCCCTCCCGCCTTAATCTTCGCCGCCTTGGCGTAATCGGGAGAGTCATCCGTCCCGTTGTTCTTCATCAAATAGACAAAAGCATGGAGGGGACCGGTTGTCCAATTGCCCTCCGAGTCAAAGGCATCGTCCCATCCGTATTCGCGCCAATCGCTCGCGCCGACAATCAGATCGCGGTCACCATCGCCATCGAAATCGAATAGATTCCATTGGTTGGCGCGACCGGTGTGGAACTCGGGTTCGAACGGAATTGCGATTGGATCTCCGAATTGCTTTTCTCGAAAATTCCTGAAGGCGTTGCCTGGGGAAAACACCATAGGCTCTTTTCCATCATCACCCAAAGTGACATTCCGTTGGGGATCGTCGAGACGAACCGGTGCTTCGAAGATCGGAAAGGGGACTACGCCCTCTTTGTTTTCAAAATAAAAGAGCCCGGGAGAAGTCTTGTTGCGTGTCGAGACGACCAGATCGTTGTCACCATCGCCATCGTAATCCATCGGTAAAGGAAGCGCCCAGAGACCGACTCCGAGGTCGACAACGAGTTCAGGGTTGTTGTAGGGGACCACTTGGAAATCGGGGGCGGCCCCAGTGGTGTGCGGTAGAATTGAAAATGAAAAAATCAGAACGGAAAAAAATCTGCGTCGAGAAAACACATTGGCCTCCATAAAATCGAATACGAAAGATTGGTCAAGTATCATTGCACTTTTTGGGGCGGAGCGCAGCCGCGACGGGATCAATCGCGTCGCTACGCAGAGCAAAGTCTGTTCAAACAGACTCCTATCGATGCAGTTTGTTCTTCAAGATCGGGTGGATGCGCCATTCGGCCTGCTCCCCAAACCTTCTTTGTTCGCCCGCATGG
>JAJDBZ010000150.1 GCA_029261095.1 Candidatus Omnitrophota bacterium
CATGCCGAAGCTTCATTGATCGAAGAGGGAGCGCGCAACCGAGTGATCCTTGCTAGTCCGACGACCTTGATCGCCCTATTGAAAGCGGTCTCCTATGGGTGGCAGCAGGAGAAGGTTGCAGCCAACTCCCGGGAAATCGCCGCCCTGGGGAAGGAACTCCACGATCGTGTCGCCGGCCTCGCAGAGCACTTTGACGACCTGGGGAACAACCTCAAGAAAGCCACCCAATCCTACAACCGCTCGTTGGGGACTTTGGAAAAGAGGGTCCTGGTCAGCACCCGCCGTTTCCGAGATCTCTCCATCGAAACCGATGTGGAGGTTCAACAAATCGAGCAACTCGATCTGCTGCCGGACATGGCGCAGAAAAAGGGGGAGTGAGGGAATCTTCGAAAACCTCGAAGAGGTCTCCAATTTCAATTCGGACGGATTCGTTGTTTAGGAATGCGAATGTTTTGCGAGATCGAGAGAACCGCGAAGAAAACAATCCGGTAATAGTTGCACAACTATCCATCACATTGCTGTACTATTCTGTAGTGAGTTCAATTGGATCAGACTTCATGTAGCCGATCCTCTCCTATCTACACCGAGGAGGTTCATATGAGCCTTATTCGTCGCCTCTTCTTTGGCCAAAAAGAGCAAGGGAATCCAATTCTTCGCCCCAAAATTCTCAAGCAAATGGGTCCATGGATCCTCATCGAAAAGGGGGACGGAACTGAGGAACTCATGGATCTAGAAACCTTCCAATACCTCTATGAGGAATCCAATCTTCCCGACCCGAAACAACTCGACATCGACAAAATGCTGGTGTCGGTTCGGAGGGTTCGTGTTCTGGTTGGCGGTCTGTTCAAAGGCAAACCGACCGGTGCTGAGGTCCTTGTCGACACAAAGGCGCCAATGGAGCTCTCAAAGCTAAAGGGCGACCTGCGGATTGAGGAGCGACCCGAAACTTTCGGGCGCTGCGGGTGTCCAGGGGGGCCGGTTTTGGAACTTACATCTGAGGATGGAACTGTCGAATTTGTTGGGATGCAACACGGAAAGGCGATCCGATGGTCCCGCTGGAAACATGACGCGAAACTTCAAGATGGCGAGGCATTAAATCGTTGGCTGGTAGACCAAGGAGTACGTCTCGATCTTCTTCATTTCCTTTTCAGCCACCGAATTGACCAGAGCAGTCTCACGAAGGGGAATAACAACCCACTGTCCGAAGCCGAACAACTCTTCCTCATGCTCGAAATACGTCGTTCATTGGGAGAGGACGAAGACCTCCTAGAGAGATGCAATCAGCTCCTCGAAGAGCACCCAGCCGCCATCTATGGGTACATCGTTCGCGCCACGATCATGCATGAGAGGAATGCCCCGGCAGAGACGATCGCGGCTTGCAGTGATGCTATCGATCGAGGTTTCCCTCATCCTCACATACTCAACATCCGTGCGAAGTGCCTGAACTCGTTGCAGGACTCCCAGAAGGCAATCGAGGATCTGACATCGGCCCTTGAACTAGCCCCGAGATTCGTTCAAGCCTTGCAAGGTCGAGCGATGATCTACGCTGGGCTGGAACGCTATGAGGAATGTCTGAAAGATTTGGACTTGGCGACCCAAATCGCGCCAGACTGGTTGGCGTTGTATACGTTCAGAATGGGGATCAATCTAATTGAGGGCAATCACCAAGCGGTGATCGATGATTGCGCCCGCTTAATCGAATTCGGTAAAGAACCCATGTATGCGTTGGATGATTCAATGGTCGCGATGGCTCATTGGAACCGTGCCAAGGCATACAGCGAACTCGGCGACGAGGAAAAAGCAAAGCAAGATTTTGAGAGAGCCAAACAACTGGATCCGGTCATCGGAATGGGTCCGAACGAAAGTGGTTTTTACGATAAAGGAGAACCTTCAAGCCCAATGGGTAAACCCATCATCTTCACCAAAACCGACATCAACTAGAGCAGTTTAAGAATTGGCATGCCCGCATGCGAACAATGGGATTAAGCCCGTCGTTGATTAGATCTGGGTACCCGAGAATCAGAGTCGCTATGGGGCGCAGAGGTACTTTCGTAAACACCGATGGTCATAAGGAAGCCCCCCGATTCATTAAACCGGGAGGCTCTTTTCAATAGCAATCACTTGTTCGAATCAATTAAACCTTCGCGACTTTCTCCCAGGCGCCAGTCTGCCCCGATTTCAGAACTGCGTCGCAGATGTACTGAGTCTCTAGCGCGTCCTTGAAGGTGGGGGAGGCGGGTTCGCCCTTGGTTAGGCCTTCGATAAAGTCGGCGACTTGGTGGATGAAGGTGTGCTCGTAGCCGATGATCAGGCCCGGGACCCACCATTTGTCCATGTAGGGTTGGTCGCCATCGGTGACATGAATCGAACGCCAGCCGCGCACGATGCTATCGTCGCCGTGATCGAAATAGGAGAGACGATTCAGATCGTGGAGATCCCAGGCGATGGAGGCATTCTCACCATTGATCTCGAAATCGTAGAGCGCCTTATGGCCACGAGCGTATCGAGTGCTCTCGAAGTTGCCGAGGGAACCGTTCTCGAATCTCGACATGAAAATGCAGGCGTCATCGATTCCGACCTTCTCGACCTTTCCAGTCAGAGTGTGCTGACGTTCCTTGATAAAAGTCTCGGTGAGGGCCGAGACCGAATCGATGCTCCCATTCAGCCAGATGGCCGTATCGATACAGTGGGCCAGGAGATCGCCAGTAACACCACTTCCCGCTACATCCACATCGAGGCGCCACAGCCCTTCCCCGCCCTGCGGTAGGTCTTCTGAGATGGTCCAGTCCTGCAGGAATTTCGCGCGGAAATGAAAAATCTTTCCGAGACGGCCTTCATCAATCAGCTGTTTGGCGAGGGTCACTGCGGGGACACGGCGGTAGTTGTACCAAACCATATTTGGCACACCCGCTTTCTCGACTGCTTCGACCATCGCCTTCCCTTCCTCCCCAGTCCGGGCAAGAGGCTTTTCGCAGAGGATCATTTTGCCTGCCTCTGCGGCGGCGATGGCCATTTCCTTGTGGGTATCGTTGGGGCTGCCGATATCGATCAGATCGATGTCATCGCGTTCGATTAGTTTCCGCCAATCGGTTTCGGTCGACTCATACCCCCACTGGTCGGCAAAGGCTTTGACCCGGTCTTCGTTCCGGGCGCAAACCGCTTTCATCACAGGATCGTAATCGAGATCAAAAAAATTACTCACTTTGCGGTAGGCGTTCGAATGGGTACGGCCCATGAAGCCGTACCCGATTAATCCGACATTCAGTTTCTTTTTAGCCACTGTTTTTAACCCCCGTACTTCGCGTTCAGTTCGTCGATGGATTTCTTGCACCGTTCGGTCAGATCCCAAGCATCGGGCCAGAAACAGAGATCGATCGTCCACCAATCGTGCTTGACACCGGACTTGGCGAGTTCGGGACAGAGTTCGTCGAAGTTCAGGTCGCCATCGCCGAAGGGCGGGTGGCTGCTAGTTTCGTCGTGATGGAGCGTTCCATCGGAGTCGATCAGGTGGAGGTGGTTGATCTTCCCGCGTAGTTTCTGGGCAAATTCAAGCGCGCCTCCGGGGAGGGTTTCCTTTTCGCCGGGCTGACGGGCCCCGATGGCGGCGACCATGTGAGCGTGGCAGGTGTCATACATGAGACCGAAATTATCATCGTTCACTTCGTCCACGATCCGCTGGATATCCGAGGGTTTGTTAAAGGCGAACCCGGGTTCGAACTCCCAGGTCACATAGACGCCTTTGTCGGCCGCCTCTTTGGTGCATTCCTTCCAGGTGTCGACCACGCGCTTTTTGGCGTCTTCATAGGAGACCTCGTCGAATATGGTCGGCGGTTGGACAGTGTCGACACGGATTCCGGGAATACCGAGATCGCAACAGAACTGGAGGTTCTTGGAGAACTCATTCTTGTAATCGGAGGTGTCCTCCGTGTTGATCAGTTTTTCTCCCCAGAGATTCGCCGCCAGCCCCGACCACTGCAATCCCACATCAGCAAGTTGTTTTTTGCATGCGTCCCGTTGTTCTTTTTCCGGCATGATGTCCGGATTCGGGTGAATGCCAAATCCGCCGAGTTCGACCCCGTCGAAACCGAGTTCTTTGAGTTTGGTGATCACTTCTTCCCATGGAATGGGGTTGTTTTCGTAAGGGCCGATGGCATAGGCCCAAGATCCGATCGAAATCTTCTTCATGGTGTACTGCCTCCACTGTTAGATTTTTTGAGTAGCTGTGTTCCAGGTTATCTCTTCCAAAAACAAAAGGGGTCCTCCGACCCAGACAATCGTCGCTACCTCAAGAGCGGCGAGGCACGACGACCTCGAAGAGGGGATTTTGAAACAAAAGCGCGGGGATTGGAATAAGGGATGTTAGTCCTGGTACAAGGCTGGGTTTTTACTTTCAAGACCACTCAATTTTTCCTTCATTTTATAATGGATTATGTTATAATGATTACCGTGATACTCTCATTTCGAAATAGAGGGACCGAAGATATTTTTGATGGGGTAGACACTCGCGCCGCGCGTCGTGTTTGCCCACATTCCCTCTGGAGAGTCGCTCGCCGTAAACTCGACCAGATCAATCGAGTCAGAGATGTCCGCGAACTCATCATTCCACCGGGGAATCGACTCGAGCGCCTCAGGAAGGATCGAGAAGGAGAGTATAGTATCCGAATTAACGACCAATACCGAATCTGTTTCCGTTGGGAGAATGAAGATGCCAAAGAAATCGAAATTGTCGATTACCACTAAAGGAGTGAAATCCGCTCTTGTCCGGAACAAGGGAAGAGGTCGGACATTGCCGAAGAACAGGCCGCCCACTCACCCTGGAGAAATGCTTCTGGAGGAATTTATCAAACCGTTAGGAGTCACCCAAACCGCGTTGGCCTTTCGGCTAGGGGTCTCGTTCCCTCGTTTGAATGAAATTATTCGGGGAAAACGATCTGTTACACCCGATACAGCTTTACGGTTTGAGCGTGTGTTGGGAATGTCTGCCGAATTTTGGCTAGGCTTACAACAGGATTGGGATCTTTGGCATGCAATGAGAAACGAATCGGCGGCTGAAATCGAAAGTTTGGAGCCATTGAGCATCCAGGGGTAAAATCCATCTCAGAGAAACTGACATGGTGGAACGAAGAATGGTATAAACAAGAATCACCTATTTCTAGAAACTCATGATCATTCCTCCTCCACCACCTTCACCTTGTCCCCCTCCCCCATCGTCGTATCTGGATGTGCGACGATTCGGTCTTTTTCTGTGAGACCAGTTAGGATCTCGAGTTCCAAGTCGCTTTCGAGGCCAAGGGTCACCGGTGTCTTCTTTAGAGTTCCACCTTCAACCTTGAAGACATAGTAGGAGTTGTCGGAGTCCTGGAGCACACTGTAGCGGGGGACGAGGAGGGCCTCTTCTTTTCGGTCGGTGATGAATCTTGCGCGGAGGCGGTAACCGACGCCCAGGTTCTCCGGGACCTGGGCGAAATCTACGATGACATTGACTCTTTGCTGCTCGACACCCAGGGAGGACAGTTTGGTAAATCCGGCGGGCTCGATACGCCCGACTCTTCCAATAACGCGATCGGCGGCGGCCGATGGTGAGAGTTCGACTTCGGATCCAGGTTCGAGCTTGAGCGCATCCTGAGTCAGCACATCGCCGATCACCTCGAGATCCGATAGATCGCCAACTGTCAGGAGTTCAGTTCCGGCTGCAAAGTTCCCTTCCCCTTGCTCTTCACGAGTCAGGACGATTCCGTCGATGTGTGAAACGACCTTCGCGAGGGAGAGACGGTGTTTCGCGTTTTCGAGTTGGGCCTCGGCCTGTGCGACCTGGTGGGTGAGAACTGCGATCTCAAGAGTCTCGCGTTCCATGTATTGGCTGACCAGTGTTGGAAAGAGTTCGCTGATGACGACAAAAGCCCCGACGGCTGCGAGGGTGAATTGTTGCTCCCTAAGTTCGATATTGGAGGTCTCTGCCGCCAACACGACATCGTCGAATTCTTGCTCGGGGACAACGCCTCCCTTCGAGAGATCTTCGGTTCTCTTCAACTCTTTCGCCGCCCGGTCGGCCCGAGCTCTCTGTGCATCCACCTGTGCGGCCGCCGCCTTCTGGGATTCATGCGATGCCTCCACCATGGCGGTCGTTTGGTTGTGAGCGGTCTCCTCCATCCGGTTGTCCTTCTTGACCTCGATGCTGGCTTTGAGTTCCTGGACTCGCGCCTCCGCTTCGGCCACCGCCTGCTCGAAAGGGACCCGGTCGAACTCCACCAATGTTTCGCCTTTCTCGACCCTGTCGCCCGGTTCAAGGTCAATCCGTCCGATTCGTCCTTCAACCTGCATGGTGATTGGGTAAGTCTTCGAAAGTCGGGTTTTGACCGCCTCGGTGAAGGATTCTTCGATAGTCGCGGTATCTGGAGAGAGGACCGCAACCTCGACAGATTTCTCGCACCCGACCAGGGTGATAGCGGAGATGATGAAAAGTATGAGAAAAGTGGATTTATTCATGAAATTCATTCCTTCACTTGAAGTGCTTCCAACCATCTCAATTTCTTGATCAGGAGGAAGACGAGGATTTGCGCAAAACCGATGATCAGGACCATGATGGACCCGGTTTCAATGACTCGGAAAAAGTGAATGACCGCCGGGAACCGAAACAATTCAGTGCTGTATTGTGTGGCGATCAAATGAACCAATCCGACTCCCGCACCGAATCCGAAAACAATCCCGATGGAGTTCAGGAGAAAACTCTCGCCGGAAAAAATCTGGAGCACTTGATAGGGGGTATATCCGAGCACTCGAAGGGTCCCCACCTCGCGTTCCCTCTCCGAAAGTGAAACGAGAGCTGTGTTGAGGATGCTTCCAAAAGCGATGATTCCCGAAAAGAATACTGTGATCGCGATCATGACACCCATATTCTTTCCGAAGGTCGCATCGATTTGAGAAAACGCTCTGGCGCGTTCTCCGATCGCAATAACACTCGGCCGTTGCTTCAATTCTTTATAGAGAGTACCGGATCGTTTTCCCGGGTGGAGTTTTACCAGCAGCACATTGGCGGATGAATCCTCGCCAATCAACCGATTCAGGTAATCGATGCGCGCATAGGCAGCCAGGCTCAAATAAGTTTTAACGAGAGCCACGACGGGTGCAGTCACCTCTTCGCGACTTCCGATCAAGGCACGGACATTTAGGGTGTCTCCAACTTTCACATGCAGAATCTCTGCAACTCTCTCACTGAGAACAAGGCCTTTCTCGGGAATGGGGATCGGGTTGTTCTCGGAATCCAGCGGGGTGATAAGGCGGTTGTTCGAAACGAGACCGAGAATCCCCATCCGTTTCTCGTAAGGGCCATTGCGGAGGTCACAAGAGACTGACAGTTGCCGTTCTACTTCCGAAACTCCCCCCAGGAGTTTCAATTCCTGAGAAGCCTCCATGCCCACGGGATCGCGAAGTCCCACTGTCAGGTCCTCATGTGAGATTTTGGCAAATTGGTAGTCCATAACGTAATCGAGAGCATCGACATTGGACAATGTCATGAGAATGAGGCCGGTTGAAATGACACAGGCCAGGATGGTAACCGCGCTTCTGAAAGGGTTCCTAAAGACTGCACGAAGAATCATCTTCCATCGGAAGGAGATCGGATTCCAAAAAATGGGGATTCTTTCAAGAAGAATTCGATTCCCTCGTTCAGGGGGTGGAGGGTGCATCGCTTCAGCCGGTTCGAGACGGGCCGCGTAACGAATGCCGCGGACTGTTCCGAACATTGCAAAAACGAGTGTAATCGCCATACCGAGAAACCACAGATCGGGAAAAACATGGGGACGGATATCCGGGACCGTGTAGAAAGTCCGGTACAGACCGAGCATTGCCGAATGAATCCAAGTACCGAATGCGATCCCGAGGATTCCTCCCAACGCTCCGATAAAAACTCCGTATCCGAGATAGTGGATAGTGATCGCCAGGTTTCCATATCCTATCGCTTTGAGTGTTCCTATCGTGGACCTCTGCTGTGTGATCATCCGTCCGATCAGCACATTCATGATCAGCGCGGCCACGCCAAGGAAGAGAGCTGGAATGACCCGTGCGCTGACACGGAGACCTTCGAGATCATCAGCGAGGAATTTAACCGATGCGGTTTCATTGATTCTCGCTGTATTAGCAACTCCGTAAAGATCGAGCCGACTCTCGATGTCATCTAGAGTTGAATCAATCGCCTTATCGGATCGATCATGGGTGGTGCCGATCAACTGATTGAACGCGCCCTCTTGGTCGCAAGACTCCTGGAGAAATTCCTCTGGGAGATAGAGAACGCCGAACCGGGCTGGGTCTGGAGCAAGTCCCCCCGAAGGTGGAATCAGGTAGACGAATTCAGGGGAAATGGCGGTCCCAACCACCAACAGATCGTGCTGTTTATCGAAAAGGAGGGCTTTAATACGGTCGCCTGGTTGGATGCCATTCGCCTTGGCGAAGGAATCGTTGAGAATCACCTCCCTCCTCTCCCGACCGGTGAACCAAGATCCGGAAGAAAGGTGGAGATCATTCAACACGGGGGTTCGTGTTTCGGGCATCGAGATCGCGGTACCCGAAATCGGTTCCGCGAGATCGGGAAGATCGAGAAGGACCGCCATGGAGACTCTCCCTCGAACTTCGGACACATTCGGAAGATTCTTTACTCGTTCGATTTCGAACTCGGGAGCTCTTTTCAGATCGACCTGAAAGTCGGCGAGACGATATTCGGTGTAGTAGCGATGCCTCGCGCCATCGAGATCACGGTGGACAGCGGACATACCGAGGTACGATCCGACCCCGATGGTCACGATCGCCAAGAGGGCGAGGAGGCTCCCTTTTCGTGACATCAGATCGCGGCGTGTCTTGCGCAGGAGGGTTCGGCTCACCATTCAACTTCCTCCACCGGAGTGGGTTCGGTGTTTTCGTCAATGCTAGCGAAACGCCCATCGCGGATATAAGCGATGCGATCGCCGATCCCGGCAATCGCGCTGTTGTGGGTGATGAGCACCACTGTCTTTTTCAGTTCCCTGTTCAGACGTTTCAAGAGGCCGAGCACCTGTTTGCTCGTCTCGATATCCAAAGCGCCGGTGGGCTCATCGCAGAGAAGCAGTCGGGGGTTACTGGCGATGGCGCGGGCGATGGAGACCCGTTGTTGTTCGCCTCCGGAGAGCTGAGCGGGGAAATGATCGGCCCGATCTTCTAGGCCCACCAGGCGGATGGCTTCCATTGGGTCCATCGGGTCTTGCGCGATCTCGATGGCCACCTGGACATTTTCCAAAGCGGTCAGAGTGGGGATCAGGTTATAGAATTGAAAAACAAATCCGATCTGTTCTTTCCGATAGAGGGTGAGTTTGCGGTCGGAGTAGTGGGCCAGGTCCTCTCCGAGAAATGAAAGACTTCCATCCGACGGCCGGTCCATCCCGCCGATCAGATTGAGAAGGGTGCTCTTTCCGGAGCCGCTGGGCCCAACGATGATAAGGAATTCTCCATCGCGGATGTCGATGGAGGCGTCGCGAAGGGCGGGAACATCGATTTCGCCCATTTTGTAGATCTTGCTGGCGGATTGAACGGATAGGAGAACCTCGGCCCTCTCGATCATTATTCCCTCGTGGGACCTCTCGCAACCTCGACTCGTTGTCCTGATTCGACCGAGGCTTCGGCCGCCTCAATCATTTGAATGACCTTGAGACCGTCGAAGACATCGGGATTGGTGGGCAGATCCTCGCGAATCGCGGATGCGAAGGATTCGAGTTGCCGCTTGTAGGGATTGCTGTGCGGTCCTAGCGGAGTGTGCCACTGCTCGGTGGCTTTATCGAAAGCCCGGACCTCGCTGGTCCGGTAATAGAAGGGGAGAAAAGTTTTTACGAGAACCGCGCCTCCCTCGCCTTGGATTTCATATCCCTCCGACCAATCGGAATGCACCTTAACGGTCAGATCGAAGTGACCGATGCCGCCATGATCGAACTCCAGAAGTCCCTGCCAACAGTACTGGTTTTTCTTCTGGACGAACCGTGCATTGATCGCATCGACACCCCCTCCCAGATACTGGATGTTGTCAAAGAGGTGGGAGGCATGAGTTGCCATAAAATATTTTTGCTTATTCTCTTTCGGGTCATCAGTGGGCCTGACAATGCCTTCGGCGGATTGGACTGGCGCTAGAAGAGTTTCCTGCATGGCGGGGCGAAAAGAGGTGTCTTGATACCATCCCTTCACCGATACGATCTCTCCAATTTTCTCCTCGATGAACCCTTTGGCGAACTCGATGCCTGGATCGTGACGCTTCATTGAACCGACCTGAAGTTTGAGAGAATGGTTTGAAACGATCTCAGCGAGATGTTGGCATTCTTCCGAATTCACTCCAAGTGGTTTCTCCACAAGGACATGTTTTCCAGCCTCGATCGCTTGAATGGCCAGGGGAATGTGGAATGGGTCCGAGACCGCAATGAGGACCGCTTCGATATCGGAACCGAGGAAAGTCCCATAGGAGGTGTAGAGCTCGGTGATTCCATACTTTGTGCCGATCTTATGGAGTAATTCCGACGAGGCGTCGCAGAGGGCGCATAGGTCCACACCTTTCGCCTTTTCCAGCGCGGGGAGGTGCGCGAATTGCGAGATGGGACCACACCCGAGTAGACCGATTCGAAGGTTTTTCATGGGATCGTTTGACAATCTGTCCTAATTGAAACGGTAGCATAAGGGCCTTGGCTGTTTATTTGAATCGGTCCCCCTCGTCGGCTCTGGCTCCTCACTCGTTGTTGTTTCGCATGAGAAAGGCTAGTCTATTGTGATTGGTGGTAATCGAGCGCTGGTGAGATAAGATTGACCCTGACTCTGTTAATCTCCAACTGCTGATTCTTTATATCGCTACTGTGAAATCGAGGAACATGACATGATAATTCTTAACCTGCTCACAAGAGTTGGTGCAATTGCTTTGAGTTTATCCATTCTTGGAGTCTTATCCGGAATGACTTCTTGGGGAGGTCCAGTTCCTGATGTCGTGATCAATGAAATCCTGGCATCCAACTCGGAGAACATCCACGATGAGGATGGCGACCACTCGGATTGGATAGAAATCTGCAACCGGGGCAGCGTACCGGTCAATCTGAATGGATGGTCCCTGACCGATAACCCAGGAACCCCTCGAAAATGGATCTTCCCTCCAACTGTATTGGAAGCGAGTGGGTACCTGGTTGTCTTTGCGAGCGGAAAGGATCGCAGTGGGACGGGGGAGGTTGAACTCCATACCAATTTCAAGATGGAGCGGAACGGGGAGTATCTGGCCCTATTCGACGATGGATCGCCGGGGCAGGTTGTGACTGAGTTCTCTCCTGAGTTCCCTCCGCAGGAAACCGATGTCTCATACGGTTATTCCCAAACCTTAGATCGATTTGTGTATTTCAATACACCCACGCCCGGATCAAAAAACAGCGGCGGAGAAATTCTGGGAAACCTACCCGCTGTGAGTTTCAGTCTCCCGAGAGGGTTTTACGAAACCGGGTTCGATGTCGCGCTTTCGATCGATCCTGGTACAGCGACGATCCACTTTACCCTCAACGGGTCTGCCCCTTCCGCGACACACGGGTTGGTTTATTCCACGCCGATCTCGGTATCCGAAACTTCCATCATTCGGGCATTCGCCTTTTTAGAGGGTTACACCCCCTCACCAGTGGTCACTCACACTTACTTTATTGGAGCCGAAGAGAATCTGAAACTTCTGCCAGCCATTTCCTTGGTCACCGATGCCAGTCACATGACCGGACCCACGGGGATTATCGGGATGAGCGATCAGACTCGAGTGATGGAGGTGCTTAACACCAACTGTTCAAGGTGGAACATGCCGGACAACCCACCCGAAACCTACTATAACCCCGACAACCGAGGTCGGGATTGGGAAAGACCCGTCTCGGCTGAGTACATCGAACCTTTCGATAACTCCGGATTTCAGGTGAACGCGGGAATTCGAGTGAATGGAAGCGATCATACCCGCCCGAGGCTCTGCACCAATAGCAAAATTTCTTACCGTCTCTATTTCCGTGATGAGTATGGGGCCAGCAATCTCGAGTTCCCACTCATTCCCGAGTCCGTTGTGACAGAGTACGACAAGATCGTTCTTCGAGCCGGCTTAGATGATCGGATCAATCCATTTATTCGCGATGAACTAACCCGACGATTGTGGACAGACATGGGTCATGTGGGAGTGGTGGGCACGATGGCGCACCTGTTCATCAATGGAGAACACAAGGGTTACTACAACCCCACCGAACGACCCGACAAGCAATTTCTGAATGACTACCACGGGGAAAACTCCGAATGGGATGTGATCAAACGCCGAGACGATATTGTGGATGGTGACGATGTGAAGTGGCAGGAGCTTCTTGCGCTGGCGCCACCCTCCTTCGATGATGAATTTGAGAATTTTGCGGAGATCAGTCAGTGCCTCGATGTGGTCAATTTCATCGACTACCTCCTCCTGAATGTTTACGCGAACACCTGGGATTGGCCAGAAAACAACTGGGTCGCGTTTCGTCGCAAAGCCCCAGACGAGAAATTCCGATTCCTGGTTTGGGATGCTGAAGGGACATGGGGATACGATGGGCAAGGCCCTAATTGGAATATGTTTCTCCTGGCTCTCAATCGACGTCGCCCAACGGACAATGAGATTCCCAACCTTTTCCAAGCCCTCAAGAACAGTCCCATTTTCCGGGAACTTTTTAGAGAGAGAGTCGAGCATCACTTCTTCGATGGTGGAGCGATGACGGAGGAGAGCATCCGCCTCCGGTACGAAGAACTTGCCGCGGTGATGTCCCCGGTCATCGATAATTTCGATTTGCTTCCACGTAACGATATTAACGATTTGAACGACGATTTTTCGATCGACACAATTTACCTTCCCCTTCGCAGGGACTTCTTTATCGATCAGTTGGTTCAGGAAGACCTGTTCGACCCATTGCCGACTGAGACCCCAACGGTCGATCCCGCAGCCTCGCCGACACCAACTCCTGATCCGAACATCCCTACACCCACGGCCACGCCTTGCGATTCTGGGTACTATGTTCTCGATTCGTTGGGCGGCAGACACCGGGTGGGAGATCCGCCAACCATTACCGGTCCTCTCTATTTTGGAGAAGACATGGCGCGCGATATAGAGAAGGCTGTGGCCCATGTCGGCGATGCAACCTCTCTCGATCTTGTGGTTTTGGATTCGGCCGGGGCCGCTCACTTCATCGCCAATCCAGGATCGAACATCCCGCAGACGTTTTATTTTGGCGATGAATTGACTGAATTCCCTCAGGGACGCGCGATGGATCTGGTCATGAGCGAGGATAGCCAAGGACTTTGGGTGCTCACCGATTTCGGGGGTATTTTTCGAGCGGGATCGTCGGTTCCAAATGGGGCGGAAGAGCAGGTGCCTGGGACCGAGAACATCAACACCCTGGGGTGGGACATTCCGATGACAGGCGAACTTCGAAACAACGGGATGCCTGACCCTGGCGGCGCCACTCTCCGAGCGGTCTCGCTAGTGGTATTCGATGTGGATGAAAATAATCTGGCCGATGGATACATCATTCTAGACAGCCAGGGGGGAAGGCTTCATCTCGATCCCGATGGTGGGGAAATCATACCCGGTTCCCTTCCCGGATTCCCGATCAATCACCCCTACAGACTTCTGGATCCAGCTGGGTATCCATGGCCCTTCTTCACAGGCCTCGATATTGCGCGTGACATGGAACTGTATCAAACAGAGGAAGGGGTGGTCATCTTCGATGGTTGGGGCGGTATTCACCCGGTGCCGGTAGATATCGATTCGAACGCGGTCTACTTTGCCACCAACCGGGTCTCCAATCAGAACCCCATTCCCGATCAGCTGGTCGGGATGCCCTATATTGTCAGGGGTTTCGACGACCCCTCGACACCTGAAATCGACGAATCGATATCCGATGTCTCGGACCCCGATTCTACCGGATTCGATGTCGCTTCGATCTTCATGGATTTGGAGTTTTCAACCTGTTCGGGAGGACTTTACACTCTCGATCAGTTTGGAGGGGTATTTGTATTGGGCACCGCGCGGGGAGAAGAAGACAATGTGTCGGCGCCTTTTACAGGATCACCCTACTTCTTCCCTGCCCTGTTAGCTGAGGGACTCGAAATTTTCAGTGCTGATGAAACACAATTCGAGACTGGATTTTAGGGAGGTCGGGTAGGTAATTCAGTTGCCAAACCGGAACGACTCTCGCTTGTTTGATTTACAATCTGCGGGTCTTGCCATTCGCCAAAAAACAGGAATGGCAAGACCCGAATTCCATCGTTTGCAATTAAGATCTTCCTGTCGCCTTCAGGATTAATTCAAGAACATCCACCCCTTGCTGCAGCGTGGTCACAGGCTTCTTTCTTGAAACAAGGCAATCGACAAAGTGTTCGATCTCCGCCAGATATCCATTTTGCCCCTCGACATGGATATGCGCCGGTTCCTCAAACCCGTTCGGAAGATGGTAGAGTTCGTTTTGAGACCCAAAAATCTGGCCTAGTGACCCGATAGCGTGGATCTGGTGGCCACCATGGGGATTAGGGAAAGCCCAAGAAGTTAGAATTTGCCCGATGATTCCATTCTTGAACTTGACATTGACAGAGGCGGAGTCTTCGGCGCTCAGTGTTTTGGTGAAGTTCCCAAGGACAGAAGTCACCTCTTTGATCGGACTACCGGCAAGGTAGAGGAGGAGATAACTGGGGTGATACCCGGTGTCGATCAGTTCTCCACCACCCTGTGTCTTAACATTGGCCCGCCAAGTCATGAAATCCCGGTCGCCCTGGTGGAGGGCTTCTACACGGAAACAATCCTGAGTGCGAAGATAATACACCTCTCCAATCGCTCCGGCATCGAGCATCTCTTTGGCTTTGCGCACGATGGGATCGAAGATCTGATTATGCGCAGACATATACATGACGCGCGACTTCTTGATAGTCGCGACGATCTCCTTGGCTTCTCTCATGGTCAGGCAAAGCGGTTTTTCGCACAAAATGTGTTTCTTGGCTTTCGCGAAATCGATGATGGCCGATTTGTGAAGGTGGTGAGGAAGACAGATATCGACCGCGTCTATCTGTTCCTTGGCGATGAGTTCCTTCCAATCGGTATAGACGATTGCTCCTCCGGCTTGCTCGGCGCGGAGTTCCGCGTTCTTCGCATTGACATCGCAAACCGCGACCACTTCCGCTCGATCTTTGACCAGATCGAACCCTTCAATGTGAACACGGCTGATCCCGCCACATCCCACTATTGCGATTCTTTTCTTCTTACGCGCCATGGTGCAGCCCCTTTTTTAGTTGATTGATTTCGTTCGCCCAAATACCCAAGGCGATTAGATGCCAGATTCCCAAACCTATCAGGATGAAACTCTATCCCTGGATGGTCTGAGCAAATACGTCTGCCATGCGATCGAGATCCTGCTTCTTCTTAGTTTCGGTAGCGCAGACCACGAGACGATCCTCAGAGCCAGTCCAAATGGCTTGGTGAATTCCGACCAGGATTCCCGCGTTCTTCATCTTCTTGGCAACCTCACTCGCGGGAAGCGGGAGTTGAAGGGTAAACTCATTAAAGAATGGACGTGAAGAAATCAAATTGACACCTGGGACCGCGGCCATTCTCTCAGCGAGATAGTGGGCTTTATCATGATTTTGTCGAGCGACTTCTCTCATTCCGGTCGCACCCATCAAACTGAGGTAGAGTGTGGCGCCAAGAGCACATAAAGATTGGTTGGTACAGATATTGGATGTGGCCTTGTCTCTTCGAATATGCTGCTCGCGTGTTTGCAGAGTCAAAACGTAACCTGTCTTCCCCTCAAGGTCGGTCGTTTTCCCGACCACCCTCCCGGGGATTTGGCGAACATACTTTTGTTTGCAAGCGAAATAGCCCGCGTAAGGTCCCCCAAAGGAGAGAGGGAGACCCAGAGATTGAAGTTCGCCGACAGCAATGTCAGCGCCCAACGTCCCAGGCGGACTGACAACGCCTAACGAAACGGGATCGGATGCTTGAACCCATAACGCCCGTGCATTTCCAATCGCCTCCCGCCATGCTGAGACATCCTCGAGGAACCCCCAAAAATTGGGTTGTTGAACCAGAAACGCGGCGGTCTGGTCATCGAGGTGATCGTGAAGAAATCTGGAGTCCAGAATCCCATCCCTTTCGGGAACCTCGACCAACTCCGTTTCGATCCCTTCAAGATAAGTCCGAATCGTTTCCTTCCACCGAGGGTGGATCGTTGCGGCATAGAGAACTTTGTTCTTACGGGTGATGCGCATTGCCATCAAAGCCGCTTCCGCCAAAGCGGAGGCGCCATCGTACATGGACGCATTGGCTGCCTCCAATCCGGTCAAGGCCGCAATCATCGATTGAAATTCAAAGATGAACTGGAGTGTTCCCTGACTCACTTCGGCCTGATAGGGGGTATAAGAGGTCGCGAACTCGGCGCGCGAGGTGATCGTATCGATCAGGCTTGGCCTGATGCGGTCATAGGCGCCGCCCCCGATAAACGAGAGATAGAAATCCAAGGTGCGGTTCTTGTCACCGAGTCGAGCCATCTCTTCGCGTATTTCCTGCTCTGCGAGTGGTGTGGGAAGTTCAATTTCCGGGTTCAACAACGCGGCGGGGAGTTCATTGAACAGATCATCCACTTGGGAGACCCCGATAGTGGAAAGCATTTCCTGAATATCATCAGGCGTTTGCGGTGTATAAGGCATGAACTTGTGATCCCCTCAACGATTCACTGGAAAAGGGGAACGATACAACAACCCAAGTTTTTCTCAACTGGGTGGATGGGCGATTAGGTTGATCAGACCAGTGGCTTTTTCTCGGTAGTTTTTCGGGCCATCGAACCTATCTTCAATGGTTTTCCGGGCCTGTAGACGCATCTCCTCTAAGCGGAAATCCCCATTGAGAACGCGAAGAATAGCCTCCGAAAGCCTCGTGGCATCCTTCGGGGGGGCGAGAATACCATTCACTCCATCTTCGATCAGCTCAGGAATCGCGGCAAAACGGGTCGAAATCGCAATGGTTCCCAGTGCCATGGCTTCCATAAGAACCACTGGAATTCCATCGAGTCCATTCATTCCCTCGCAGCAAGGTTGAACGACCATGATGGCCTCAGATTGTTTTTTTCGGGTCTCCCCGCGATCTAAAGCCCCGAGGAGATCGACGGATTTTGAAATCTCCAATTCCTTGGACTCTTGTATTAGGCTCTCCCGTTCCGGTCCCTCGCCAACGATCTCAACTCGAAGGTCTGGGTAGCGTTGAAGGACTGGTGGGAGAGCTTGGAGGAGAGTTGAAAATCCCTTGGTGTCCACCAATCTCCCAACCGCGACCAGTTTGGGCGATTGGTTGGAGACCGGCTTTATTGAGTTGTAGGGATATTGTGAGAGGTCGATGCCGCAATGGATGACTTTCATCTTGTCCAGATCAACATCGCCTAATTGTGTGACAGTTTGTAGATAATTCTTGTTTTCTGTGGAGATAGGGTAGATCTGCTTGGCTTCACGGGCTTTCTCATGGAGGAAGGATCGGTAATGGAAGAGATCGTAACTATGAGCATTAAAGGAAAGTCCAACTCCAAGCCGCCGAGCACAGGCCCAAGCCAGCGTTGCAGGATAATGCGCGAAATGGGCATGACAATGATCGACACCCCAGTGCTGGAGTTGCCCAACGATCCCGGGCACAACCCATTTTAAGAATAAGTTTCGGTTGCGTTCACCGGGGAATCCGAAGATATGCCTTAAGTTGAGGGGGCCTCCAAGCATAAGAGGAAAGGAAGAGAGGAGTTTTTCGGGGTAAAAAACGTGGTCGAGACTAGGGGGCGACCCAATATCCCCTTTTTCTGCGAGGGGTAGGGAGCTTTTTGGTCGAATTGAGACCACTGCATTTCGGCACCCGATAGCCTCAAATCCGGAAATCTCATCTCGGACGAAGGTTTCGGAAAGGACAGGATATCCGGAAGTAAAGTGGGCAACTTTCATAGGTCTCGAATTTTCATTAAGAAAAGGTTAACTTCGCGTGGATTCATTGTAAAAAGTTTTCATGGGTCTTTTGCAAGACCCCCTCTCTGGCCGGTGTCTTCCCACCCTGAGGAAACTCCAAATTATGGTCCAGCAAAATTTAGGCGGCGAAAGGGTAGCTCGGTCACATGCTGAAATCTGTGATTTTTCAATCATCCTGGAGTTTCGTTAGCAGGATTCTTCTGACGGTTCTGGCGATGGTCATTTTGTCTTCGCCCATCTTGGCAGGAAACAGTGGACAAATCGAGGTTAAGCCCTCGGACCTCCTGGATTATGATCGGACAAATTTAACCACGCCGCTTCCGCCGATCAATAAAGATGTGGATATTCAGAACACAGGGATAGTCGATGTAGACATCATTTCCGCTGAAATTGTCTCTGGTGACACAACCCGTTTCCGTCTGCGTAGTCCCTTTAGTTCGGAAATTCTTATTCCAAACGCAACATTGGACATCGACATTGAGTTCGCTCCGGGTCCCACCACTCCAAACGGAGTTTATGAGGCGGTCCTGCGTGTGACCACGGACCTAACTGCTCCGAACGATGTATTCGACATCACCCTTCGGGGGGAAGTGGTGCTCTCCAGTCCTGG
>JAJDBZ010000016.1 GCA_029261095.1 Candidatus Omnitrophota bacterium
TTTCTTAGCCAATGCCCGCAATTCCGGTTCAACTCCCAGATCTTGCGCAAAACCAGTCGGGCGCTCTAGGGATTCTCCGTCGATTGGAGAATGGCGCGCAACTTCAAGGGCGCGTTCAGAGGGCTACGGTCACGGGGCAGACACCTGTCCAGGTTGGAAAGGCGATTCTTCCCCTGGTTCTCCCCGACCCCATTGCTGCGGGTACTTTGGTAACCCTTCGATCTCAGGGGGGGAAGATTCTTTTGGAATCGCAGCCACCTTCCAACCCAACGACATCCTCCGCCCCTCAACAGAATCCAACGGCGGGGTTGGCTCAGACGCTCCCGGAGGCCACGGTTGCCCTTATCCGTGCCCTGCACGCCAACCAACTCCCCGCTCAGATCGAAACCCTCCAGGCTATTCAGACAGTCCTTGGGCAGGTCGCCCCAGATCAGCTCCCCATCCTGGCTTTTCTCCTCACACGGAACGTTGCCATTACGCCCGAACTCCTCTCAGTTATCCGTGACCGACTTCGGGCTCGCGGAAACTTGGGGGAAGAACTCGGAAAACTCTCGACCGGGGTCGAGCAACTCCTTTCATCCAACGTGCAAGTCCCGGAGGAACTCAGAGAGCTCCTCGCTCAACTCAGATCCATTCTCTTTTGGAACCCGAAAGGGAGCCTCGATGAACGAATCCAAATCCTGCGAGATTTCTTAAATGGTTTCGAGGCAAAAGTGCTGGGAGGCCAGGGGATCGAAAGCGACCTCAAGAGCCTCCTGCTCAAGTTGGAGAGCCTACTTCCTTCAATACAATCACCCATTGCGGGACTCCTTCAAGAAAGTGTCCAGAAAGTTCTGAACCTGCTTGAGGGTGCACAGCTGGCAAGTCTGCCGAGCACTACCCCACAATCGAGCGAAGACTGGAACTTCTGGAGGATCCCATTCCCAGGTGATCCCAATCCCTCCACAGTCGAGTTCGCGGTTCGAGGCGAGAGAGACCCTGACAACCCAGACCAGCTCGACCCCGCCAGCATGGAGATTATCCTCCAACTGGACCTAGAGGCACTCGGACCGCTACGAGTCCGTGTCGCAACCGGTGTCGAAAGTCTGATGCTCAGATTCTCGGTGGACCGAAAAGAGAGCCGAGAGGTCATAGTGGGTGAGATGGACAACCTGATTACCACCCTCCAAGGACAGGGTTTCCGGGGTGTTACAACCGAGGTGAGAATAGAGGCGGTGAATCCATCTGGGTTGATCGATGAGCTAGGGGCGCTGCGACAGATCGAGAAGAACCTCAATGACCCATCCCAATCGTCGCGTTTGGACATTAAGATGTGAGAGGGACAAAGGTGGGGTTGTATAACACCTGATTATTCCATCCCGCGCACTCGGCTCATCAAAGCGCCTGCAGCGAATCATTCTTGGTGGAAGGGGCCTCGAACTTGTGAAGAAGAAATACGATGGGTTCACCGAGCTGGGTGTCTTTTCGATCTTTTTCTTTCTCACAATCCTTTACCTGTGGAAGGGTATCTGGCCATATCCGGGTGCGCAAACCTTTGGCGGCGGGTGTCTTGAATATGTTTGGTCGGGATGGTGGCTCAAGAAAGCATTGATCGAACAGCCTCTCGATCCGCTATTCTGCCCCAATATCTACTGGCCAGTCGGCGCGAGCGTCGCATTTCACGATTTCAGTTATTTGAACACCCTTCCTTCGATCGTCTTGCCGACAGAGTTTCTTTTGGGATGGCATAACCTCTGCCTCCTCGGGACATTTGTTCTGTCAGGGTATTTCACCTATCGGTTAGCCTATGAGGTAACGGGGTCTCGATCGGGCGCGATTCTGGCGGGTCTCCTATTCGCGTTTTCTCCTTATCGGACATCGCGTCTCACTCAGCTCAACACACTCTCCCAAGAATTCATTCCTCTTCTATTCCTGGTCCTTTGGAGGGTCTACTCGGGAAAGTCCAAGGGAACATGGATGGAGGCTTTCTTGGGAGGATTGTTTCTCGCCCTGACATCCTTAGGCAGTTGGTATCATCTATCGATCCTGACAGTCATCCTTGTGGCCTGGGGCGTTTGGACCTACCGGGCTTCATTCTGGCTCTTCCTTTGTCGACTCTTCTTATTCGCGGGTGTGCTCCTATCACCTTTTCTGATTCAAATTGTCTGGCATACAACACGGTTTGATTATTACCCCCATACTCTTGTGCGAAGTCATCGATTCTCTTGCGACCTCCTCTACTATTTTCTTCCTTACCAGTTCGATTCGTGGACTTACTCAAAGGTTGTTCCAAAAATCGAATCGGTCATTGGAGCCGGCTGGATCACCTCACCGGAAAGAGTTGGTTATTTCTTGGGGTATGTTGCTCTCTTCCTCGTTCTAGTGTGCCTCACTCGAAGGCGGAAGGGAGTTTGGAGCCTGTGGGTCTTTCTGGCTCTGGTCGCGGTGGTCCTCTCCTTGGGGCCTTATCTCAAGATTGGGGGCAGGGACACAGTCAATATCGGGAAGCTCTTTGCGCTCATCGGGTTTCCGGAATCCTGGAGAGCGGATTGGACCCCAAAAATACCATTGCCATTTCTCCTGTTCAGGGAAATCCCGCTCATCGGAGGTGCTGCTGTGCCCCGTCGGTTTGCCGAGATAACGGTTTTGATGACGAGCCTCCTGGCGGCGGAGGGGTTTAAGGTTTTCATATTGAAATTCAAAGCTAAACCGGGAGTCGGGATGGGCGCTTGGATTCCACTCATTCTCATTTGGATCGCCTTTACCATGGAACAGTGGAAATTCATCTATCCAGCAAACCCCGCTCCTATATCCCGTTTCTATAGCGAATACCTTGCAGACCAACCCGACGGGGCGATCCTCGAGTTGCCCATCGATTACAACAACGAGTCTCGGGATTACGGCTACTATCAGACCCGTCACGGGCGTCCACTATTCTCCGCGATTATTGGCCGGGTTCCGATCCAAGCGCATCAATTTGTCAAAAACAATCCTTTGATTGTCCAACTCCACACCGATCTCGAGGAAATTGCCAGCAAGGACCCAAGGAATTTCCAATCGGATTTCGAATTGATTGGCGCACAGGGCGCCCGATATGTGGTCGTTCACCGGTCCGCGATGGGGGAGCCGCTGGCGGAAGAAGTCTCCGATTGGCTTAGAAACTTCCCCTTAGAGGAGGTCTACTGTGACTCCTCATTGACCGCTTTTCGCATGGCAGGCCCACCCTAAAAAAAAGTTGGGAAGGGTAAGAAAGTCATGGTATAATCACCCGGTCCTGAACTATACTGACAAGGTTTGAAGGAGTGTCTGAGTGGCTAGTGAAGTGTTAAAGGGACGTCGAATCCTCATCATTGACGACGACATTGCGATCGCGACCGTAGTCAAACAGGGGTTGGAGTACCTGGGTTGTACTGTGGCCCATGGCCCTACTGGTGAGATCGGAGTCGAAATGGCAAAATCGGATCCCCCCGACCTCATCGTATTAGATATTTCCCTTCCCAACATCGATGGGTTTGAGGTTTGTCGTCAGTTGAAAGCCGAACCGACCACGGAGCCGGTTCCGGTTATTTTTCTTTCAGCGTTGAATGAAACCAAAGAACGCGTTCGGGGTCTCCGTCTAGGAGCCATCGACTATATGGTTAAACCCTTTGATATGGATGAGCTGATCGAAAGGATAGACATTGGCCTTCGAATCAAGGGGGTTCCGATGCGCTCCTCCGTTGAAACGGAGCAACCAGTCGAGCGGACCGAACAGGAAGAAGAGAAACTAGTCAAACCAAAAACCGCAAGAGAAGTCGATGTTCTCGGGCACGATAAGTTTTTGGGCCTCCTCGAAGACCGGTATCGAAAATTGGACCCCGAAAACGGATTACTCACATTGGCCTTCATCCGAATCGATCAAGAGGACCAATTAATGGGTGATGAACATACGGAATTGCGGCAAAAGATCCAACACAACATGTTCACCATACTCGATGAGCTCTGCCCAGACGGAACCTTGTTTGGGACCGTTAGTTCTTTTCAGGTGGGGGCATTGATTCCGAGAAAAAACAAGTATGGCGCCGAGTTGATTCTCGACGAGCTTTCCAACCTGCTCGCGCTCCAGGATTTTCACTCGGAGAATGAAATCGCAATGGTCACTCTCAGCCGAGGGGTGGCGGAAGTTCCCAGCCCTGTCATCGGGAGTGCCAAAGAGTTTGAAGAGATCGCGAACTCTGCACTTCAGCGTGCGGTGCACAGCGGTGGCGACAGAACCGTATTGCTGTAGACGGATTAAAGGGGTCGCTGGACTCTCATTAAGAAAGATCGAGAATTTACTACGTCAACCTGAAGAGATCTTCCTCCGGATTCACCTATACCACTCATTCGAATCATTTGTGCTGTTCCAATCTAACAGAGCCTTCCGAGACCCTTGCTGAACCTCTCAAAAGAAAAAAGGGGGCCTTGATGACCCCCTTTCGCTTCTACTTTCAGTCGTTCCGACCTCTTCGCCGCCGTCGCGGAGGACGACGACCGGATCTCTGAGGCGGTGGGCTTTCTAAGACTTCCCTAAGCGCCTCTGGAGAGAGGCTCTTTGGAAAAACCACAACCCGTCGGCTGTCTTGGTCTCCGACACTCTCGGTCCCGATCTCATCATCTTCCTGAAGAGTCATGTGAATGATCCTTCTCTCGGGAGGAGACATAGGACGGAGATAGACAGGTTTCCCGTTCTCCAACACACGATCTGCTGTCCGTGTGGCGAGCTCTTTCAAACTGCTTTCCCGATCTTCGTTGTATCCATCCACGTCGATCGAGACTTTTCTTTTGCTTTCATTCTGATCTTCGTTGATCAATCGGGAAACCAAGTACTGAACAGCTCCCAATGTACGTCCACGACGTCCGATCAATTGGCCGACTTCCTCTCCGACCACACGGATGTTTACCGCGCGATCGGTCTGTCGAGCCTGAACTTCCACTTTAATTCCGAAACACTCGGAAATCTTTCCAACCACCTCTTCCGCCTTGTTGGAAGCGGGTCCCTCTTCGGCGGGTGACGACTGAACGTTCGGCTGCGGACGTGGTTTGGGAGCCTGCCCCCCGGATTGATTGGATCTCCCGGATTCCCCCCTCTTATTACCGTTTCTTGGTTTGGGTTCGCGGTTGTTCGTTCTTTTTTCCGCCCTTTGGGGTTGTCCTTTGGGTTTATTCTTGGGCCTTCCTTTTCGATCGGATGCACCCTCGTTTGAGTTCCCCCCTTTGAGAGGGGTGACTCGAACTTTTCCTTCTTTTTTGCCGATCAACCCGAGGAAGCCCGAGGTTTCCAGCTGCAAGATGTCTACCTGCACCTCGTCCCGGGAAAGCCCCATTTCCTGGAGCGCGGAATCGATCGCCGCATCAACAGTTCTACCGGTTTTGACAACAGATTCCATTGTTTCTGATTCCTTTCGTTGTCTGTGTTGAGTTGCTTCTTTCGACCTTAGCGGTTTCGTTTTTTCGACCGCTTTCCTTTTTTGTTCTGTGAAACAGGCACATTGGGCCCTTTCTTGGGTGCCGCTGCCTCTTCATCCTCTTCCGGGTCGTCCGGTGTGGGTCCGCCCGCACCTCCCGCAGCGCGATGAGCGGGAACGTGGGCATGGCCGAGATTCTCCATGATTCTTTGTTGGACCATCATGGTGAGCGAGTTGGTCATCCAGTACAAAACCAATCCACTCGAAAAATTGTATAGGATGAAAAAGAAGAAGATGGTCATGAACATCATGATTTGCGCTTGATTCGGGTCTGGCATGTTCTTCTTCTGTTGTTGCATCTGAGCCGCAGAGATCGCAGTCATGATGAATGGCAAGACGTTGACCGCATTCCCCAGAAATGGAAGCGACATCGGAATAAAAAAGGTCATATCTGGCAGAGACAGATCATGGATCCAAAGGAAAGGAGCGCCCCGCATTTCGATCGAAGCCATAATAGTGCGATAAAGAGCAATAAAGATGGGCAACTGGGCGAACATCGGAAGGCAACCGGCAGGACTCACTCCATGCTTTTTCCAGAGTTTCATCTGTTCCTGCTGAAGCTTCTGGGCATCATCGGCGTACTTCTCTTTGAGTTCTTGAATCTTCGGCTGAAGAACCGCCATCTTTTTCTGCATCTGCGCCTGCTTGTAGGTCAGGGGGTAAAGGAGAATTTTTGAAAGAATGCAGAGCAAGACGATCGCGATACCATAGCTGGGAATAACCGAATAGAAGAATGCCAGAAGGTCATCGACCAAACGGCAGATCTTATCCAGGGTTTCGAACCAAGAGTCGTAGACAACTCGATCCAAACCAATTGCCACATTCTCCAAGGTCCCCGTCAGTTTAGGTCCCGCATAGACCAAGACTGATTTGGGCGAATCGCTGAACGTTGAGACGAGGCCAATACCCATTCGCGTGTCGATTTCCGTAAACGGATAGGGCTGGCTTAATCGCGGGAGGATATAGACCCCCTGCATATCAGGGCTTTGTGGAACGAAGCTGGTCAGGAAATACCGGCTCTCAATGTTGATCCAACCGACCCGACCTTCGAGTGTCTTGCGGTATGACTGGGCGCGCCCTTTATTGAGGCCCTCATCGAGAAGCGACTTCTTTGCAGTCAGCGATTCCATGGAATCACTCAGCATTGCACGTAGATTGTTCTCTTCTTGAGCGCCAGGGTAGTGGAAGGGGAGATGGCAGATCCCATCGGGCCATTCAAGAATCCAGTGATTGCCTAAAGTTTTCTGGAGCTGCGAGACACCACCCGGAGCCGATGTTTCGATATCGATTTTGAATGCCGCTTTGTCCGAATTGAAGACCAAAGTCTTCTTAATTTGGATGCCACTCGCAGTTTCCGCGACCAATTCCAACGAGGAATTCTCACCACCTTCGACATAAAGGCTACCGACATTCGACTGGTAAACGAGACCGTGATCGTCCAGGCCCTCTCCAAATCGAAGGCTCAATGGGTACCCGATCGCATTGTCGAGTTGAGGGATAAGCTCCACCCATCGGTCCTCGGGGACAGGCTTCCCTTTGGGAATAAACTCTCCGTTTTCGATTCGGGATTTCCGGATCTGGACTTCTTCGATCCGCGCCTCCCAAAATGCTTTGACCTCGAATGTCCGGGCCTGGTCGCGTTGGGCTTCCAGAAGGCGAATAGGCGGATCGATTTCTTCATAGTTCTTCAGTTTGCAGGAATGCAAAACACCACCCTGCATGGAAAAGACATATCTTGCGTTGGGGGTGTCGACTATCACTTCCTCCGATCCTGTTAAGGATTCTTCTTGGAAGAGTGGGTTATCCGAAGGTACAACCTGTTCCGTACGGGTTTCCGAATCTACCAGGGACGGTGCCTCAGCAGTCCCGGTTGCCGACTCGGGAGAGGGAGAATCAACCGATTCATCAGGCTCCCCTGGGTACATCGAAGGGGCGCTAGACTCGCCGATCAGCTTGGCTTCAGGTGGTTTGGGAGGAGATTCAGGAGCAAAGAACCTGGACGACACGAGGGCAACGAGCAAGCACAATGCTCCCGCCAAGACAATTCGTTTCTCATGTGAAAGATTATCGATTGGGTTAGCCATCAGACGGGGTCATAGCCTCCCTGTCTGAAAGGATGACAGCGACCGATCCGGGAAAGTGCCCTGACCACACCTATCCACGGCCCATAAACCGTGATGGCTTGCCAGGCATAAAGAGAACAGGTTGGCCGGAAACGACAGCAACCCAAATGAAACGGAAAGACCTCGCGGTAGAACCGAATCAACGCGACCATGAGGGCCGCAACTAATCTCGACATTTATCGACTCCCGAAACTCTTGCCCGGGGGTCGCAGGAAAAGGGCCTTTTCCAATTCAATTGCCGCTGTTGTTGGAGCCTAGTAGAGAGGCGTAGAGAGGGCTCCAAGCTTTTTAACGGCTGTTAGAAACTGGGTTCGCACTTGGTGCGAAGGCATTGATCCTGCTCCTGGAGAGAACCGGACGACCAAGTCCATACTCTCCGTCTTGGGCAAGATATCGAGGCGAAAAACCTCCCGAACGATTCGTCTCAGTCGATTACGGTCGTGTGCTTTTCCAACTTTTCGACTGAGCACGACACCCACTCGGCTTGTTTTCCGATCGGTCTTCAAAGCCGCTACTTGAATCATCCCGAACCTAGAATTCCTACCTGCTTGAAAAACTCTGTCGTAGTCTTTTCTTGTTAGAAGCCGGGCGCTGCGGGGGAAAAAGTAGCGGTCAAAATGAAGATCTTCAGACAACCGTCAGCCGGGCGCGTCCTTTTCTCCGGCGGTTTCTGATTACTTTCCGCCCACCGCGAGTCGCCATTCTGGCCCGGAAACCGTGATTCCGCTTTCTCCGGATGCGACTAGGATTGTATGTGGGTTGCATGGGTCCTTCACCTCGATTTGTTTAAATCTATGATTTTTTAGACGGTGTGTTCTATTGATTCCCGTCATGACTGTCAAGTCCAACGAAATGAAGGGCCAGGGATTCCAAGAATCCCTGGCCCATTTCACAACTATTCTGTTAAAAATCCCGTGTTTCGTCAATCCCAGGAGGTTCCGAGTTACGCCGTCGCCGCCATCTTCTCCGCTTTGGCCTTCACT
>JAJDBZ010000151.1 GCA_029261095.1 Candidatus Omnitrophota bacterium
GAGCAGATCCAGGGTTCTGGCGAGAAGATTGATGGAACCTGGAGCGGGCCTGGAATCGATCAAATTAGAGGAGAACAGGATCAGATCCTGCACACTCACAACGTCCACCGGTACTCATCATTTTGGTTACGGGCCTTGATCCAGGAAAGGTTCCTCGAAATTGCAAGGAGCCTCTTGGGGAATGATGTTGTTCTTAATCATACCAAACTCTTCAATAAGCCCGCCGAAAAGGGGTCGCCTTTCCCGATGCACCAAGACTGGACTTATTTTCCAACTGTTAATGACACAATGCTGGCGGGTATTATACACGTTTCAAATGCGACAGACGAAATGGGATGTTTGAGAGTCTACCCGCGATCTCATACGTTGGGGAGGATTGAAGGGACATCCGGAAAACTTTCTTCGGAGTTACTGGACCGGTACCCAATCGATGGGGCAACAGTCGTTGAAGCGGAGGCGGGGGATGTCCTATTCTTTCACTATTTCACCTTGCATGGGTCCATGCCAAACCGGTCGGACCAAGTCCGAAAGACTGTTCTCGTCCAGATGTATGCGGGGGACGATCGGATTGAGGAGGGATGCGAGCATGTCGATGAGCGTCTTGCCCTTTCAGGTTGGAACTCCATGATGACACGCGAACTTGCACAATCTTGAGGGAAACATTTCAGTTCCTCACCATGTCAGAAGCTCTTTGAGAAGAATAAACAATTGAAAGAAGGCGGTTGGCTTTTCAACCAACCGGTTGCCAACGGCAACCCGTCCTTTCAACTTTTGTAAGAACTTCTATCGGGGGTTCCCGGAGTATTCGGATATTCATGAAATCGAAGCCTCAAGGACTCATGCGCGACAGATCTCAAGTCAGGTTTTAAATATGAGTCGGCTTCAGATTATGAAGTTCGCGGTCCTCAAGCGTGGCGCCCCCGGTGGTGATAATTCCTCCGTAACTGTTCGTTCCATTGGTGGGACTGTAAATCGTCCACTGCCCCCCGGAAACTGGGAATGGGCCTGTCGGACCACCCGGTTCCTGGTCCCAGGGACCTGAGGAATAGATGATGTAGGATTCTCGGAACGGTGGCCTCTCGCGGTTTGTTCCAGTGGGGTAGGGTCTGCAGCATTTGATCTCCGTCTTCCGGTTGATTCCAGTTCCCATCGGATAGAAAGGTCGAAGTTCTCCTCCAACACCTTCAAAACTCCCACCTGCGTTTCGGTGTTCACCGAACGGATCGAGTGGCAAGTCGGTGATATACTTGACCGGGGTAGTCAGCTGACGACAGCCGATCTCGCTCCCCAAGCAATCATCGGTATAAGTATTTCTGTCGAGGAAATAGGATTCCATTGCGGTCGCGATTGATCGTTCGTCCGCAGCCGCTCTTACAATGCGAGCGCGTGTCTGAGCTGCCAGAAAATTGGGAAGGGCGATGGCGATTAGGATGAGGATGATGGCAATAACAATCAACAATTCAATCAACGTGAACCCCAATGAACGTTTCCTTGATTTCATACTAGATTCCCTCTCCTTAATTCGGATCGAAACTGATAGTCCTTATTCTGGGCGGCACCTTTAGGTTGCCAAAAGATACTGCCAAGTTTGGAATTAGATTGGCTCTGAAAACGTTTGCATTCTGCCTTTATATTAGTTTCTGGTCAATAGTCTTTTTGTCAGCCATATCGAGATGCCGAAAGTTTGGGTGGTTCCCTCAGCGTGGGAATGCAGGGAACTCACTGTCCCCATACCACCAAGTATTCGTCATAGGGTCGTAGGAGCATGGTGTCTAAATTGAGAGGCTATGGATTGATCCTCATCCAATTCTCCAAAATGATCAGGATATCCGACCCGTTCACAGCACCATCCGAGTTTACATCCGCGTGAGGGTTCAAGACAGTTGGTAGAGTTGCTTCAGAATGAGTCGCAGGCGCGGCTATGTTTGCGGGAGTGTTTGTAACAGGGAGCCAAAAATTCCTTGATAGAATTCTGAATTGAGATTAGATTTCGAGGTGACTTGATGATATCCACAAAACTGTATGTCCGAATAAATACTCGGGAGGAGGGCCTGGATGCGCGGCTTCGAATTTGGGTTTCTGATTCTATTATGGTTTCAATTCTTGAATGGTGCGTATTCGGCCACGATCCATGTTTCGATGGAAGGAAACGGCGATGGGAGCGCATGGGACAACCCGTTGGGAAGTATCCAGACTGCCATTAATCTCGCTTCCGATGGAGATGAGATCTGGGTGGCGGGAGGTGTCTACCACGAACAGATTTTCATGGCGAGCGGAGTTTCCATCTATGGGGGATTCAGAGGTAATGAATCCTCACTGGAAGAACGAGATTGGATAGTTAATGAAACGATCATTGACGCCAACGGACTGAACAACCGAGTGATCACCGCGACCGGGACCGAAAACATCGTTCTTGATGGCCTCTCAATCACAGGAGGAAACACCGAGGACCGCGGAGGCGGTGTCTATATGGAGAACATCAAGTCGGCCACCATCGCGAACTGTTGGTTCTATGAGAATCGCGCAACTCGGGATGGTGGCGGCATCGCTTGTTTCAAAGCCTCGCCCTATATTCACAACTGCCGGATCACAAACAACCTATCCCCTGGCGGAGGGGGCGGGTTTTATGGTGAGGAGTTGTCATCGACCATTCTGAATTGTGAGTTCTCGGAAAACTCCGGAACCGATGGAGGCGGCATGCGACTCTTTATCTCTCCCGCCTTGGTGAAGGATTGTACATTCACACACAACTCCGGGGATGAAGGCGCAGGAGCGACCCTGGCTAGTTCGGGGGCGCTTATGGTCCATTGCCTGATCGCTGACAACACGGACGCCAGCGCAGGAGGCGGTCTCCAACTCACCAACCCGCCCTCGACTGTCATGAATTGTCTCATCCTGAGAAACACCGCAGGGAGGGGCGGCGCGGTCTATGGGAGCCGGACCGTCTCCAGCCTGATCAACTGTGTCATCGCGGAGAATCACGCTCTTGGCATGTTTGGTGGATCGCTTTCGCTTTTCGAGTCGGACATGACGGTGACCAACTGCACGATGGATGCGAACCGAGTCCTCTTCGGCGACGCACATGGCATCGCCATCGGCAACTCCTCGCCGATGATCACCAACACCATCCTGAACGAGGGGATTGGTGACGTTATTTCCCAAGGCGGCAATCCGGTGATCGAGTACTCCTGTGTGCGCGGAGCTTTTCCGGGTGTCGGCAACATCGACACGGACCCCCTGTTCGTCGATCCTCAAAACTTCGACTACCGTCTTCAGCCGACCTCCCCCTGCATTGACGCAGGTAATCCCGCGACCGAATTCAACGACGGCTGCCAACCGCTGGGCCTTGGAACTCCCCGCAATGACATGGGCGCCTATGGCGGACCGGATAATTGCGGTTGGCCCGATTCGATCATCACTGGAACCCCGTTTGTCCCCTCCGACATTGTTGAAGACAACCGAGTCGACTCGATCGACCTCCTCCGATTGCTCGAGGTCTGGGACGAGGTGATTCAACCGGCATCTCCGGAAGATTTATTCGATGACGATACGATGAACCTTCTCGATTTGGCGGTGTTTCAGAGGGATTGGGGGAAGGTGACGGGGGATTGAGGATTGAATCCTCTAGATAAGATCCGCGATTCTACTAGTAGGCGACCGGCGTTTTTGTAAGTCTGGAGCCCACGACTTGATGGAACCTCGAAAAACCAAGAAATACGCTAAATCTCATAAACCACCCCCACTTCCTCCAGCCACCTGTCCAGAACCTTCATATTCCCCAGCGTGTCCTCCCAGCTCATCATCGGTGAGGGAACTTGGCGCGCTTCGATGTGTTCGGCGACTGTGTCGGCTTCGTAGGTGTACAAGTTGGGAAGGCCATCGAAACGGAACTCTTCGAAATCGGTTTCGGTGTCACGAATCAGGACCACCCTTGGAACTCCCGGTTCGATGTTGGGGAGCCAGGGGTGGGTGACTAAGATCCGGCCCTCGCTGCCGCAGACCTCCAGGATGTTTTCCTGTTCGAGTTGGATGCCGGTCGAGAGGTGGGCGACGATGTCTCCGGGAAATTTCAAAAGCGCCGAGGCGATCAGGTCGCAGCCAGTCTCCTTCGAGAGTTCTCCTATTCCCTTGAACTCGATCGGCTCATCAAATCCTTTTCCATTCGCCGCACCTGCCACCAGTCTCGCGGCGGAGAGGGGATAACACCCAACATCCAGTATCGCCCCACCCCCGTAGGCTCTATCGAAAAGACGCTCTTTCGGATCGTAGTCGGTGGTGAAACTGAAGGTGGCTTTGATGATTTTGACTTTGCCGATGGCGCCTTCCTGGATAAGCGAAACGAGTTTCGCGATTTGCGGGTGGCACCGATACATAAAAGCTTCCATCAGGAAGACGTCGTTCCTCTTGGCCGCTTCGATTATTTCCACAGCGTCGTTGTGGCGAAGGGCGATCGGTTTTTCGCAGAGGATGTGCTTTCCGGCCTCGGCGGCTTTGATCGCCCACTCCTTATGACCGGTGTGCGGGGTG
>JAJDBZ010000152.1 GCA_029261095.1 Candidatus Omnitrophota bacterium
TTGTGGGGGCCGGGCCGATTGTGATCGGGCAGGCCTGTGAGTTCGATTATTCCGGGACTCAGGGGTGCAAAGCGCTCCGTGAGGAGGGGTATGAGGTGGTCCTGATCAACTCGAACCCCGCAACCATCATGACCGACCCCGAGATGGGGGATCGGACCTATATCGAGCCGATCACCCCCACCGTTGTGGCCGCGATTCTCGAAAAGGAAAAGCCCGACGCCCTCCTGCCGACTCTGGGTGGCCAGACCGGCCTGAACACCTGCAAATCTCTGGCCGAAGATGGAACTCTCGAACGACTCGGCATCGAACTGATCGGAGCCAAACTCCCGGCCATTAACAAGGCAGAGGATCGTGGTGAGTTTAAGGAGGCCATGGAACGGATCGGTTACCGTGTCCCTCGGGGCGGTATCGCTCACAACATCGAGGAAGCAAGAAGTTTTGTCGATGAAATCGGTTTCCCGGCAATCATTCGCCCCGCCTTCACCCTGGGAGGTAGCGGTGGGGGAATCGCGTATAACCTGGAAGAGTACGAGGAGACCTGTAAATGGGGACTTTCTCTCTCCCCTGTCAGCGAGATCCTGATCGAGCAATCGATCCTCGGCTGGAAAGAATACGAACTCGAGGTGATGCGCGATCAAGCGGACAATGTGGTCATCATCTGCTCGATCGAGAATTTCGATCCCATGGGTGTCCACACAGGAGATAGCATCACAGTCGCACCGGCGCAGACACTCACCGATCGGGAGTACCAATTGCTCCGGGATGCCTCCATAGACATTATCCGGGAGATTGGGGTAGAGACCGGAGGATCCAACATCCAGTTCGCGGTCAACCCCAAAGATGGAGAATTAGTGATCATCGAAATGAACCCGCGTGTCAGTCGGTCGAGCGCCCTGGCTTCCAAGGCGACAGGGTTTCCGATTGCGAAGATCGCCGCAAAGCTCGCGGTCGGTTATACACTGGACGAACTTCCTAATGACATCACGCGCGAAACACCCGCGAGTTTTGAACCGACCATTGATTATGTAGTGACAAAAATCCCCCGGTGGGATTTCGGGAAGTTTCCAGGAGCAATAGATGTCCTGGGCACCCAGATGAAATCGGTCGGCGAGGCGATGTCAATTGGGAGGACTTTCAAGGAATCTCTTCAGAAGGGAATCTCTTCTCTGGAAATAGGGCGATTCGGATTCGGTGCGGATGGGAAAGATAAACTCCGTCCGACCGAGGTCGAAGACCCGCAAGAAAGGGAATTGATGCGTCAGGAGATTGTCCAAAAACTATCGCGGCCGAACTCCAAGAGGTTATTCTATATTCGATATGCCTTCGAGTTCGGAATGACGGTCAGGGAGATCTTCGACTATACCGGGATCGACCCATGGTTCCTTGAGAACCTGCGCGAGATTCTCGAGTGCGAAAGGGATTTAGTCGCGGCATTTCAGGAATAAGGATTACGTTTCGCCTTCGCGACACGTTCTAAACCAGGCGATGGGGATCGTTCAGAATTCGGGGAGATTTATGGGACGTTTTTCGGGTTACCTACTGGTTGCTTCGCATCTCATCTTTATTGGGTCCGGTTTTGCGCAACTGCTGCCCGACCCTCCTGGCACTTACCTTCCGAAGAGCGAGGACGAAATAGCCAATCTGGACACTTATGGACCGGGTGATCGACTTACCGCAGTTTATTACTTCTATTGGTACCGGTATTCGGACGCCTGTGTCGGCGATGTCTGTAACCCGCTCTATCATCGCAGCCATATCGAATTCGCCTCGGGGTCCATTGGAAAACCAGGGCCGATTTCCGCTCTCACAAACACACCGACAGATCTAAACGAAATGGACTTCACCAGTCCTGATTGGCACCGTGCCCAGATCGAACAGATCGTCTCCGCGAGTATCGATGTGATCCTACCTGTCTTTTGGGGAGTGCCTGGGAGGTATAACCAGAGCGGACACTATCCAGCCCTGTGGAGCAAGGTCGGCCTGGAAGCATTTAACGAAGCGATGATGATTTTGAAGGAGGAAGGGAAGAAAGTGCCGAAGGTCGGAATGATGTATGACACCACGACCTTGTCCTTCGAATCGCCTTTCAACCCCGGTCCTCAACCCACCCGAATCGATCTAAAAACATCCAGCGGAAAGAATCATTTCTATGCAACTATCCGGGATTTCTATTCGTTAGTGCCACCGGAGAATTGGGCGCAGTGGGATGGTCACCCATTGGTCTGGCTCTATGGCTCCGACCAGAGCGGCGGGTTTGACGAAACCACACTTCCGGAAACGAAGAATCGATTTTCGGAAGATTTCTTTGGAAAGACGCCCTGGTTTGTCGCCCATCTCGATTGGTTGGGCGCGGGCGCCGATTGGGAATACCGATGGGGAGGTGCGATTCAACCCTCCTTCCTTTCTGTCAATTCGATTGGCCCCGGCTTCGACCGCTCGGGATCAGCTGGCGAACCTAAGGGATCAAAGGTGGAGAGAGAACGAGATGAGGGTAAGTTCTATCGATCTTCCTGGGAGCACGCCCTCCGTTCGGAAGCGGCGGTGACTGTCGTTGAGACCTGGAACGAGCTCCATGAAGGAAGTGAAATCTGCCCGACAATCGAAGATGGGAAAGTGTATCTTTCCATCACACGGGACTATGCCTCGGTGCTGAAAACCGATTCCAACCCAAAGCCCATCCCCGGTCCCTTTCTTGGAAAAAGTGGCGCCTCATGGCCGGGTCCCTTACAAACCGTCGGGTTGAGTCCAGTCAAACCGGAGGATGGCGAGTTCAAACTTCATGAAACCGAGGATGGAATCCTCGCCGAACTCGGGACACCCTATTTGTACTTTGATGTGGATGATTCCTTCGGCTTCACAACACGGGATACGATCGAGGCGGAGATCATGTACTACGATCTCCCAGACCGATTTGGAAGAATCTTTATCGAGTACGATTCCTGGGATAGGGATGCAAACTATCATGGAATCTATAAGACATCCGAAGAGATTCCTCTCACTGGCTCGTTCCAATGGAAGACCGCGACTGTCCCTCTCCCTTCCGCGCGGTTTGGAAACAATCAGAACGGAGGAGCGGATCTTCGCATCGTCGGCCCTCGTGGAATCCGCATCCGCGGCATCCAGCTCCTGAAGAGTTCAAAGGAACCAACCGATACCGAATGAACCCCATCCACTTGGTGATCATTGGCGATGAGCTCCTAGCCGGAAAAAGACAGGACAAGCACCTCCAAAGAATCGCATCCACCTTGGCTAAGCGTGGCGCAGATCTCACCACCTGCGAGTCTATCCGCGATTTCCCAGGCGCGGTGACCGAAACAGTCAAGAAGAATCTCGCGCCGAACACGCTGATCATCACCACCGGCGGACTCGGTCCCACCTTGGATGATCTCACACGTGAAGGAATCTCGGCGGCGACGGGAACCGGACTACGTTTTGATGAAAGTCTGTGGGCCAATTTGAAGCAACGGTTCGAGAGGCGAGGACGAAAGATCTCCGATTCAAGCAAGAGTCAGGCGCTCGTCCCGGAGAAGGGGTCTTTCTTTCAGAATCATTTTGGAACCGCACCTGGATTGGTCTTTGAGTGTGAGGATTTTCCAAACAGCCTGGTGGTGGCATTACCGGGGCCGCCACGCGAGTTGAACCCGATGTGGGACGATCAGGCCTTGCCCTTCCTGGCGCAGAAATATCAATGGCCTGCTCCCCCAAACAGAATCCTTCTAAGGTTTATCATGGCCCCCGAAGCGGGAATCGATGAAAAGATGCGGCCTGTCCTCGTGAACTACCCCGACGTCGGCCTGTCCTCGCTGATTCGAATCGGGCGAGTTGATGTAACCTTGAGTCTTCCTTCCGACTTCCCGAATAGCATCGGAGTTCTTCGGGGAATTGCGGACGCGACTGAGGACAAGTTTCCAAAACATGTGTTTAGCCGGGCCGAATCGATGGACACCGAACCTGACCCGGTGTCGGACCTCGAAGAGGTCGTCATGCAATTACTCCGGGAGAGGGGACAAACTCTTTCTTGTGCGGAGTCATGCACAGGCGGCCTCATTTCCAAGTGGCTGACAGACTATCCTGGAAGCAGCGATGTGTTTTGGGGAGGGTTAATCGCCTACGATAATTCGGTGAAAGCAAACCTCCTCCATGTTTCAGAGAAGACACTGGCCGAGGAGGGTGCGGTCAGCGAGTGCACGGCGCATGAGATGGTCAAGGGTTTGCTGACTGACATGAGTACAGATTGGGGAATCGGCGTGACCGGAGTTGCCGGGCCGGGTGGAGGTACTCAAGAGAAACCCGTCGGCCTGGTCTACATAGCGGTCGGCAATCAAAAGAGAATTGAAACCAAACGCTTTGAGTTTCCGGGGAATCGAGAGTTTGTTCGCGAGCTCTCCGCAAATGCCGCGTTGTGGATCCTTTGGCGTCGACTCATAGGAGAAAAGGAATCTGGAACATGAACAGTAATAAACCGATCATCATCCTCGGGGCTGTGCTCCTGATTGCTGTTGGCCTCTCGATTTTCTTGTCCAGTGTCGAGAAGGCGCCTTCCCCCATCGAAAACGAACCCGGGCATGAACCCTCGCCTCAAGCGGAAGCAACCAATCCGGAGCCGACAGTTGAGATTGACCTTTCCGCCAGCAAGCGGATGTCGATCAAGGAGGGCAGGGACCTTTATCGTGACCTGGCTGAGAAGATTGGAAGTGCAACTTCGGCGGTCATTCGAGTCCGGTTCGACTTCCCACAGAAAATTAAAGGGCAAGATATTCAAGGAGAAATCCGCTATGACTTTGCGGGTGCAACTCGTTGTCGAGTTGAGTCGACAGCCCTGCAACCGAAAGTGAGGGGCAAGATCGAGGGAGAATGGGAGTTCCAGAAAATCCATGGGATCTCTGTTTCATCAACCGGGTTTAGAGAGGTCAATTATCGAGACCACAAGGTCTTCGACGTCAGTTTTAGTTCGACCATGGAAGAAATGGTCAAGTATACGGAGGCTTTCAAAAGGCAGGCCACGAACGCGATCAACAATCCTCTTCAGGATCTATTGGCCGTTGTTCCTCATGATGACCGATTGAGAGAGGTGATCCGTGCGAATCTAATCAAGTCTTCCGAGGGGAATCGGATCGAGGTTGTCTCACGAATGACTCGCCCAATGGTTGAAGCTTTTGAGAAGAGCCAGTTGAAAAGGATGTTTCCGTACTTGGCGCCGGAATTCGGCAATATCGTAGCGCTGCGCACCGATTGGTTCGACCCAAATACCGGTTTGATTCAGGAAACGGTTTATTCTTCTTTTGAAAAGACAACACTCGTCACACAGACCTATTCGGAGATCAGTCTCGGAGTCAAGATCCCCGAATCAAGGTTCGCCTTGGAACTACCCACACCAGCGGTCTTTTCGAACATCAATAGTGTGATGGAAAACAAACTGAAGAGGGGCCTTCGGTACGATGACTGGGTCAAAGCCCAAGGATCGAACGGAGGCCTTATAGAGGCAACCACCGGAGAGTTTGAGATAAAAGAACCCGTTTCTCCTTAGCTCAACTTACCCTCCTATGATCTCCTTCACCTTGTCAAAAAAGCCTTGGGCGATCGGATGGTGTTGTTCCCCGCTTTCCTTTGCGAATTCTTCGAGGAGTTCCCGCTGGCGGGCGTTGAGTTTGGTGGGTGTTTCCACCATCACTCGAACATACTGATCTCCGGGCGTGCGGCTTCTTAGATTGGGAAGCCCCTTCCCACGGAGCCGGAACATTTTGTGGGTTTGAGTACCCGCGGGGATCTTCATCCTCGCTTTTCCAAATAGATTTGGAACCTCGATCTCGGCTCCGAGAGCGGCCTGGACAAAGCTGATAGGGACATCGCAGACGATATCGTCCCCATCACGCTGGAAAAGTTCGTGGGGTCGAATGACAATAAAGATATAAAGGTCACCCGAAGGTCCCCCCTGGATCCCTTTCTCGCCTTCACCCGAAACCTTCAACCGGAGGCCCGTGTCCGCTCCTACTGGTATCTTCACAGAGAGTTTTTTCCGCTTCAGGACTCGCCCGGAACCGGTGCAGCCGACACAGGGTGTATCGATCATCTGTCCCCGTCCACCACATCGTGGGCAGGGGCGGGTAATACTGAAGAACCCTTGGGAAAATCGAACCTGACCGACTCCCCCGCACTGAGTACAGGCGGTCGGACTTGTCCCGGGTGCGCACCCGGAGCCGCTGCAGGATTCACAACTTTCGTGACGGGGAATCTCTATGGTTTTTTCGGTTTCCTGACCGATCTCCTCCAGAGTCAGTTCCAAGTCGTAGCGGAGATCTTCACCACGGTTTGCGCCGCCGCGGCTCCTGCGTCCTCCCCCGCCGAACAATCCTTCAAAGAAATCACCGAAATCGCCAAAACCCCCAAAGATGTCGCTGAAGTCTTGGAAAGCCTCTGTGTTGAAACCGCCTCCAAAACCACCCTCGACTCCTTGGTGGCCGAAACGGTCATACGCCTCTCGTTTGCGGGGGTCGCTTAGAACTTCATAGGCCTCGGTGGCTTCCTTGAATCTCTCTTCTGCCTCAGGGTTGCCCTGATTCCTGTCTGGGTGGAATTCTAGAGCAAGTTTTCGATAGGCTTTCTTGAGGGCTTCCTTGTCTGCATCCCGGCCGACTCCCAAGACTTCATAGTAGTCACGTTTTGTTGTCGAACTCATGTGTTGGCGCTAATTTCCTATTTGTGCGTTTTTGGAAAGTGAATCTTATTCGATGATGTGACAAGGGGAAAGAGGACCACCTATCTTGTTGTAACGATGGAGGGATCGAGCCGGAGAACGGGCTGTCTCCGAGGATCGAAAGTGTCGCCTGTTGATAGCTTAGTTGAAACCGATCCCTGGCCCAAAGTAGTAGATGTCTCCACTACTCTTGGTGCCGTTGGTCGGAGCATAGTAGGCGGGGAATGACTCTGGTTTGAGCGGATCTCCAGAACCGCCGCCGTGGTCGTGCTCGCCAAATTCATCATGGTCGCCATCGGGACCATGTGAAAGAACGACAAAGCGAGCACTCCTAGGGCTTCCATAGATTGCTTCCGTAAGTTCGGCGAGGAGAATCGGGTCGCCCAATCGAAGATTGGTCTTCGCTTCGGTGTAGTGAAAAGGAACGATTCGACTCCTATCCGATCCCTCGGCAAATAAGTTGGAGAATGTGTCGTTGGGAAGTTCGGAGAGGTAAGCAATGGGTGAGCTAAGAACTGTACCCAGATGCAGTTCGGCAGGTTCCGCCGGAGGGAGTGCCGGAAAATGGAGTGAATCGAGTTCGGAGGCCCAAGGGTACTCCCTCCAGTCCGTTTGATAGACCTCTAAAGCGGTGGCCGTGGTGCGAATTTCTCCTCGGACCCGTGTCACTTTGGCCCGAATTTGGGCTTCCAGAAAATTGGGTAGAGCAATCGCAATCAGGATGAGAATAATCGCGATGACAATGAGTATTTCAATGAGGGTAAAACCCTTTCGACTCCCTGGGGACATGGCATCCACCTTTCGTTTTCTCTTTGATCCATTCGACCACCCGAATGAGGCACTCTATAAGATAATGCATTATCATTATCGATAGTCAAGGCGCCCGCCTGTTGAATTCTACTCCATATTTGTGAGATTGCCAATATTTCATATATTTAATTCATTCCATGGTTTATTGGAAGCGTGCCGCCTATGACTGTCGTCCTGAGTGCGACTAGAATGAGGCCATGACCCAAACCCAGCCGGACTTGATCGAAGACCCGATTGATCTTGCTTTGGCATCCGAACACCTTCGTGAGATTCGGCAGAGTTACGATTCCCAGGTGATTCGGTCCTATGTATGGGCTCGTTTCCTGATCATCCATGTCGACATCCTTGAACTCCTGGACCGATTAGTCCCAAAAAGGGGGAAGATCCTCGATATGGGGTGTGGGTTTGGCCTCTTTTCGCTATTTCTAGCAATGCGCTCACCCGAGAGGACCCTCCACGGAGTCGATCTTTCGGAGAAAAGGATACGAGCTGCTAGGGTTTCGGCGGAGAGAATGCACTTGAAGAATGTCCAATTCGAACAGGCTGACATTCGGGAATATGCCGTTTCCGATAAATGGGATGGAGTCTTTACATTAGACTTGTTGCACCATGTCCTTCCCCAATCGCGGCGCGAGTTTTTATCGACTGTTAAAGAGCACCTCAACCCTGAGGGTGTCTTGATCATTAAAGACATTACCACAAAACCCTGGTGGAAAATGGCCTTCACTTGGTTACTCGACCAAGCAATGGCGGGACCCTGTCATGTTTGGTATCAGAGTGTGGAAAGGCAGACAGAAGAGCTTGAATCGTTTGGTTTCGAAGTTCGTTCTAGAAGTTTTCGCGACCGCCTTCCCTATCCTCATGTCGTATTCCATTGCAGGTCCTCTAAGAAACAGTGACCGAGTCAAAGGCAAGACCGACGAGTCTCCTCCGAGACAGCAGCGCGTTTTCAATTGCCACTTCAATGAGCCGCGTCCTCGGCTACTGTCGAGATGCCGCGTTGGCAGCAGTGGTTCCGACCGAGTTCACAGACCTATTTCTTGCCTGCTTCAGAATCCCAAACACTTTCCGGAGACTATTTGGGGAGGGTGCGGTGTCTGTTGCGTTCATCCCAACATTCACCAGGGTGAACGACCAGAATCCGCAAGAGGCGCGGAAACTTTTTGGCTCGACGCTGCAGGTTGTTGGGTTGGTTACTGCAGCCGTGGTAACACTCGGCCTCCTGTTTTCGGGGTGGTTCCTCCCCTTTTTCCTAGACATTCCAGACGATCCCGCCAACGAGGGACTGATTCACCTTTCCCAAAAGTTGCTGTTTTGGATGTTCCCTTATTTGATTCTGATCTGTCTCGCTGCGGTCGCCACCGGAGTCTTGAACACTAAGGGAAGCTTCTTTGTGCCGGCCGCCACACCTCTTTTCTTCAATGTCTGCATCATCACTGCAACTCTCTGTTACTGGAATTCTTCGGATCCATCATTGGTGTGGTTGGGTATCGGAGTTTTCACCGGTGGATGCTTGCAGTTGGTTCTTCTTCTCCCTTCGCTTCGGAAGGTGTCTTGTCTTCCCCTCTGGAGAAAGAATCCTTTTGTCGACCCTAATCTCAAACAAGCTCTATCACTCTTCCTTCCTGCCACTTTTACCCTCGGGGTGACACAGATCAACCTGTTGGTGAATACAAAATTTGCGATGGCACTCGGAGAGGGCCCAAACTCGTACCTGTTCTATGCAAATCGTCTTGCCGAATTGCCGCTTGGGGTTTTTGGGATCGCCATCGCGGCGGCGGCTTTCCCGCGGTTTGCAAAAGGGGCGATTGGAGAGGACCGAGAGAAGCTCAA
>JAJDBZ010000153.1 GCA_029261095.1 Candidatus Omnitrophota bacterium
ATTCCGCGCCGGAACCGCACCCTGCGCCCGTGCCCAATCCGGCGTCTCGATGGTCTGCGAGGAGTCCGCGCTTCCCAACCTTTGACGGATGATCTCGGTCGGAATACAGGTCACTCTGCCCGATTCGGTTTCTCTAAGAGCGGAAAGCAGTGCGGCTGCTTCTTCACGGTTGCCGCAAACGACTCCGCCAAACCAGACCGCGAGAGCCGATTCGACCGCATCCTCGTAACCCGGTTGAACCCGAACCTTCTCGATCAGCAGCCCACGGATTTGGTTAAAGGGCTCTTCACCCAGGGCCTTTCGCTCCAGGGCTTTCTTGACCCCTTCCTCTTGCCCCTCATGGTGGGCTTGGAGTTCTTTCAAAGAATCGAGACGGTGGGAGAGGCGACTCATGTCACGGTGGATCTTTTCGTTCTCCGTCCGCTTGGACTCGATCTCCGCTTCGAGCGCCTGAAGTTTCGCACGGATCTCGTTACGCTCGTTCTCCTCGCGTTTTCGGTTTTCCTGTGTACCTTCATGAAAAGACTGCCCCGCGACCACCTTCTCGTCGATTTCCGAGAGTTCCCTGAGCGCGCCCTCTTTTTCAGCGATTATGCGCTCATTCTCCTCAGAAAGGACTTCCAACTGCCTCTCGATATTCTCCACTTCGCGTCGAGAGGATTCAATCTTGCGTTCGATTTCGGTAACGGCTCTCACTGCACCCTCGGCAGTTTTGCGAGCGTTTTCAAAATCGATGTCTCCTTCCTTCTCTTGCTGGACAAAAAGGTTCTCTTCAATTTCAAGATCCGCAATCTTTCTTCGAAAGGAGTCTTCTTTTGATTTTTCGGATTCGATCTTTTTCTCGATCTGATCTCGCTCCACAGCGAGAGCCTGGGCAAGTTCCTTACCACGAGTCTCCTGCTGGAGTAATTCACCCTCCATCTGACGGCTATGCGCCAACTGATCGTCGAACCGTTGGATTTCCGACTGAAGGACGTTCTTCTTTCGCTCGGATTCAGAAAGCGCCTGACGAGCCACCTCCACTTGTTCGGTGGCGACTTCCAGTTCGCTGGCCGCTTCCTTCAGACGTTCCTCGAGAGAGGCTTTTAGATCTCGACTCTGCTTGAGCTCTGCGCTGCTCTCCTCGAGTTGTTGCATCAGGTCACGACTGACTCGATGAATTCGCGCCAGTTCATAGTCATGGAGGCGGTCCTGATATTTGTGGTATCGCTCCGCTTTGTTTGCCTGGTACTTGAGCGAGCGAACCTGCCGCGCGAGTTCTCCGGTGATGTCTCCGATCCGCTGCAAGTCCTGATCGGTTCTTTTTAATTTCCGCAGAGCCTCGTCCTGGCGCATTCGATACTTGGTGATGCCGGAGGCTTCCTCGAAAATCTCTCGCCTCTCGACCGGCTTGGCGCGGAGTATCCCATCGACTCGGCCCTGCTCTAACACCGAATAGGTTTGTGTCCCAATCCCGGTGTTGGCGAACAGGTCGACAATGTCTCTTCTTCGACACACTTCTTTGTTGATTCGGTATTCGCTTTCACCGGTTCGGTAAAGGCGTCGCCCCACTTCGACTTCGGTGTATGGGAGTTCCAGGGATCCATCGGCGTTGTCGATGGTGAGACGAACCTCAGTCATCCCCTCCGCTTTACGGGCGCTAGTCCCCCCGAAAATTAGGTCCTCCATACGGTTGGCGCGAAGGTTTCTCGGGTTCTGTTCGCTCAATACCCACTTCACCGCGTCGGAGATATTACTTTTCCCGCACCCATTTGGGCCTACGATACAAGTAACACCCTCACCGAACGCGAGCGTTAGTGGATCGGCAATGGATTTGAATCCGCAAATATAGATTTTTTTGAGTTTCATTGGTGTGTTTTACCCCCAGACCGCCCCAGCGACGGTTTTCCTCATAAGATTTGATGTTTCATCCCATTTGGAAATGTGCGAAAAGACAATGGCAGTCCGGTCTGGCTTTCTTCAGAGCCCGAAGAAACATTCTACCCGTTGGCTTTAGCGGATGGAACCGATGAAGCGAAACCTGATCGGTCGAGCTCCCCTCATATCCCCCCTGCCCATTTCCGGAAAGACAGGTCGGATTTCCCCATCGAACTGCCTCCCACGCCGCCGATTTAAGATCCAACCACCCTGACTGTCAAGAGCATATATCGTGTTTTTCTTATCACGCGACCACAAGATATTGCGTTTTCTAGGGTTGCGAGCCGACAGTTGGGGTGTCCCTGAGACTCGACAAATCCGGAGAAAAAGCTGTTGGAAAAATACGGGATAAAATGTGAATAATCTGTTCGAATCCTGTCCGTTAGAACCGATCTTAATCCGAGCCAGGTCGGACAGAACCGATCTAATGGAGGGTAATGGGCTTATGAAACCATATTTTCCCACAAAAATTTATGTTAAACCCATGAAAAGGGTTGACAGAAGATGGTAAATCCATATATTACCATCAGACTGTGAGTTTTAGCCGGAAATTTTGACTCTCTAACCGGCCAGGAAGGGCAAAGTGAAGAATGGCCGAAGGGCTGTTAGGTCTTTTTCATCGCGGATTGGATGACAAGAACCGCTTGGTCCTGCCACCGGAGTTTCGGAATCGGCTTGACTCGCAGGTCGTACTCACTCGCTGGTACGAAAACAGTTTGGCTTTGTTCGGCGAGGAAGAGTACGCGGCATTCGCCAGATCGCTCCACGAACAGGGGTCTTATGATCCCAAGATTCGAATGGCGCGGATGGAGATCTTCGGTGGAGCATCGCTTGTCGGGATCGATTCTCAAGGGAGAATGACCCTGCCGGAAAGGCTACTAGAAGGTTTTCTGCTCGACATAGTGAAAGACAGGGAGCTCACCCTGCTCGGAGATTGGAATCGAATCATCTTTCACTCCGGTCTTCGTTATCGGGATCTTGCGGCGAAAGCTCAAGTCAATTTGGATGAAGCATTATCACAGGTAGAAGTCTCCGCGAGGGGAAAGAAACCTGAAGACCAGGCCGAAAGGGAGGCCTGAGAAGTAAATTTTGGGATGGGCGCCGGTGTCCGGGCCAACGCACTTGACCCTGGGGAGGGTCAGGCCAATAGGACAAAGGCCCCGAGCAACAACGGGGAGAAGGTCGCGGGTAGCTGGAGGATCTCTGGGGGGAGATAAGTGCCACACTAGCACCCACCATCCGCGACCTGGCCCTGACTGTTATCGAGGGAAGGGGTAAGGCCGCGCAGCGCATAGCCATACCCCCACCCTCGAACGGTCAGTTCGCCACCCCACTAAACGGTTCAAGACATTGAAGGAGAAGCACGTCGCTTGGGATGGAAGTCCACATCTTCCGGTCATGGTTCCCGAAGTTCTGGAGTATTTGAATCCAGAACCAGGTGGGACTTGGATCGATGGGACATCTGGATATGGCGGTCATTGCTTCGAGATCGCCTGTCGCATCGGCGACGAGGGTCGACTGATCGGATTGGATGTCGATCCCGATGCTATCGATTTTTGTCGAAAGCGACTGGATCGATTTCCCTGTCGAACAGAGTTCGTTCAGGCAGGGTACGAGGATTTGGGATCGGTTCTCGCCGAAAAAGGGATCGATCGAGTCGATGGGATTCTCCTGGATCTCGGAATCTCTTCGGCCCAGGTGGATCGAGGTGGGCGAGGGTTCAGTTTTCGCCTGGAGGGTCCTCTCGATATGAGGATGGATCCGGAGCGATCGCCCGACGCCGCTGAATGGTTGGCTCAGGCCGATCTGAAGGAGATCAGAACCGCCCTCCTCAAATATGGAGAGGAGAAACGAGCACACGCCATCGCGAAAGCGATTGTGAGGGAACGGGAAATGGCGGCGATTGACACCACCGCTCGTCTGGCAGACATCGTCTTAACCTGTTTCCCTGATAGAAATCGAGCCGGAAAGGTTCACCCAGCAACACGCACCTTCCAGGCGCTGCGCATCGTGGTGAACAATGAACTGGAAAGACTGGAAACCTTTCTCTCCTTCTTTCCGGAACGGTTGAAAACAAAGGGAAGAGCGGTTGTCTTGTCCTACCACAGTTTGGAGGACAGGTTGGTCAAGAACGCCTTTCGCAACTGGACGGGTAAGATGGACCCAGTCCTCTCAAAACTGCCCATCAGGGGAGAGATTGAAGGACCCATCAAGATCCTGACGCGTCAAGTGGTTCGTCCCAGCGAGGACGAATGTTCAACCAACCCGCGCGCTCGGAGCGCAAAACTTCGCGCGGTTGAAAGAACGGAGAAACCTTTGTGAATTTGAGGATTCGATCCTCGTTGTCACAAATAGCACGAACGGAAGTATCGGTTCGGGAGACAATAACTTGAGTCCTGCAAAAGCGGCGAGACAAGAAACTGGCTGGGGACCGTGGATTCGGTTTTATTCGCTTCTCCTGCTCATTTTCTTCGAAATTGCGCTCTTCGTTTTTCAGAATGTGGAAAAGAAAAGACTAGGGTATGAACTCAGCGTCCTCGTGGCGCAGAAAAAACAGCTCATGGCTACGAAAGAACTCTTGCTCACCGACGCCCTCAAAGGGCAACACCCAGCCGATATCGCTGAACTTGTGCGGTCCAGTTCCCTTGAACTCGATCTCTACCGTTGGCCTGTCTTGAGGATTGAGAATCATGGCTAACAACACTCTCGATACTCTCGCATTCCGGACTCGACTTGCCGGATTCTTTTCCGTTTTGGCCGGAGCCCTCATTCTCTACCGCCTTTTCGACCTGCAGGTCGCATCTCCCATGATCGAGCCTGAGGTTTCCGAAAGAAAATCGACGCGTGAAATGCCCTGGATTCCCCGGCGGGGATTGGTTCTGGATCGAAACCTCAGGCAGTTGGTTCGCAATGATGATCGTGTGGCATTGAAAGTCGAACTCGACCGAATCGAAAACCGAGTCACTATCGCCAAAGCCCTTACCCCGATTCTGGAAAATGGAACCTCTCTGACCTATGAATCCATACTTCGCGAGATTCACAAGGAAGCGAAGGACTTCAGCCCCGGATCGTATGGCGAGAAAAACCTTGTCAGAGATCTCTCGACATCGACCGTCGAGGCTCTGAAGAATTTGACAATTCCGCAATTGGAAACCCAAGAAGCGCGGTTTGTCGC
>JAJDBZ010000154.1 GCA_029261095.1 Candidatus Omnitrophota bacterium
TCTTACACCCCCGGCGGATACCGTGAGGTGATGGCGATTACAGTGCCGCTGATCCTCAGCACCTCCTCGATGAGCCTGATGCTGGTGATCGACAGGATATTTCTGTCTTGGTATTCGACTGACGCCCTCTCCGCCTCCCTCCCGGCCGGGGCCACCGCCTGGATTTTCATCAGTCTGTTCATCGGCGCCGCCGGATCTTGCAACACCTTTGTCTCTCAATACGATGGCGCGAAACGTCCGGAGCGGATCGGAGCCGCCCTCTGGCAGGCGATCTATTTCTCCGCCATCGCCTCGGTCCTGTGCGCTCTGGTCTATTTCCTCGCGGAATCCATCTTCGATTTAGCGGGACACAAAGAAGAGATTCGCGAACAAGAGATCATTTGTTTCAAAGTCCTGGTCCTCGGCAGTGGAACCTCGATCTTCGCCGCCTCTCTCTCCTCCTTCTATAGCGGTCGAGGGAAGACTTGGGTGGTCATGGTGGTGAATATTTTTGGAGCCCTGATCAACGGTATTCTCGATTGGGTGCTTATCTTCGGTTACTGGGGATTTCCCGAGTGGGGGATCTTTGGCGCCGCTCTGGCCTCGGTCATCGCCCCGCTTGGTATGAGCATCATCTACCTCTTTCTCATGTTGCTTCCGGATAATCGGATTCGCTTCGGAACACTAAGCCAGTGGCGGTTCGAGACCGACCTCTTCTGGCGGCTCCTCAAATTTGGACTTCCCAGCGGTTTGCAGCACACCATGGATGTGACCGCGTTCACCATTTTTGTCCTCCTGGTCGGAAGACTCGGAGATGTCGAACTCGCGGCCAGCAACATCGCCTTCGCCATCAACCACTTAGTCTTCATGCCCATGGTGGGCTTGGCGATCGGAACCTCGGTGCTGGTTGGTAGATATCAGGGGGCCGAGAAGCCGGACATATCCGAAAGAGCCACTTGGAATTCCTTTCGGCTGACGACTGTCTACATGACGGTATTCTCGGCCGCCATTGTCCTGTTTCCCGAGAAGTTCATTGAATGGTTCGACCCGGCAGACTCCCAGGGAGATTTCGAATCAGTCAAAGAAGTCACCCGCGCACTCCTCTATTTCGTCGCCGCCTATTCGGTCCTCGATGGGGCGAACATTGTCTTCTCCTCGGCCCTCAAAGGTGCGGGCGACACTCGCTTCGTCTTCCTGGTGGCATTGGTGGTCGCGGTAGTGACTCTTGTCGCTCCGGTCTATGTCGCCTGTGTGATCTACGGAATGGGTGTCTACACCGCTTGGTTCCTCCTCTTTGTTTGGGTCCTCGCTCTGGCGGGGGTTTTCGTCTGGCGGTTCATGGGAGGAAAATGGCGCACCATGAGGGTCATCGAACACGCTCCCGCTCCGACTGCTGCCGTCCAGGAAGGACCGGTTGTGGATGTCTAGGGATACAATGAGACCTAATCTCTCCCTCTTCGATCAGAGGATGTTTGATCTCCACCGAGAATTCCGGGAAGAGGCGCAAGGGGCTCAATGGTGTCTCCATGAACTCATCCTTCCAATGGTTCTGATGGGAAGCATTGGCGCCATCACCTGGGCGATCCGTGGAACGGATGGATGGGCCGGCATTGATGGGACGATTCTTCCTGGAATGACCTGGGGGCTCCTTTGGTACTACCTCTGCTTGAGAAAAGGGATCGATGCTCGGAGCGTGCCTCTCTGGCTTGGTCTTGGGATCGCAATGGGCGGCGAACTCGGTTACGGCCAGTATGTCTCCTGGATCCGTGGTATGTTCAACACCCCCGACGAGGTCATCCCGATCTCCCCTTGGACTGGATACCTGTGGTTCTCCCTCTGCGGGATCGGCTGGGGGGCGCCGGGAGGGGTCCTTTTGGGATGGGCTCTCAGTCGAAGGAACTCCTTGGGAATCTGGTTGATAAGATTGTTGATTCCAGCCTGCGTCGCTTATTTGGGTTGGCTCCTCGTACAATGGCAACCCGGATGGTTTTTCCCTCACCATGAGATGGGCTTTTACGATGGCGAATTGAGCCGTCACCAAGATCGGACGGTTTACACGAACACCCAAAATTTTGTGGTAGTCGCATGGTGGCTGGGCGCGCTTATCGTCGCAACCCTCCAACGGGACCGGATGAGTCGGATGTCGATCCTAGTCATCGGCGGAGGTTTCGGTTTTGGATTTCTGTTCTCGGCGCTCTGGTGCCACGGGTACTCATATGCTCCCTCACTCATCGACTGGTGGAAGATGTGGGAACTCAATGCGGGATTCAACCTCGGGGTTCTCTACACCCTCCTCCTGTATTGGGTGATCGGTCGGTTGGAGGACTGTCCCACCAATCGGGAACCCCCTCATCCATCCTCCGGTCAATGGTGGTTTGAAACCATCGGGATGAGCGCAGGGGTCTTTTCTATCGTGGCATTCATGGGTGCTGATGAATTCCCAAAGACCGGAGTCTTCCTGGGGCTGATGTATGTCATTCCACTCTTTCTCGCCAGTGGAACGGCGAGAGATGGTATTCATTTTAATCTCGAGTGTCGCAAAGAAATCAACCTGACCTATGCCATTTTCCTCTTGATGTTCATCTTATTCTGGGGTGTTACCAGTCGAACGGGAGTTCTCTTGGGGCTGTATGAACCGAGTGCTGTCGACCAGTATGCTTGGCCTATAGCCCGTGTTGCATTGTTTGCCCCCTTTGGAGTTCTCATAGTCGGCGCCACCCTCATCCGCTACTGCAAGATCATTTGGAGTCACCCATCATCCGATTACACCGATTTCATAAGACCTCGACTCCCCCTCTATCTGGTCGACCTCATGGCTCTCATCGGTATTGTCGGGGCGATCTCCATCTGGCCCTCCAAGATCGGGGCTTTCTATGCTGTTTTCCTCGCCTTATCCCTTTTCGCCTTCAACAGAATCAATTTCCATTTTGATGTCATCGATCACAGAGAATGACCGGTGAGTTGCAAATCGGGGTTCGCCCGTCGGGAATTCATTTCCAATTCAATCAGTCGGACGAATATGAAAGACCTCGTCGCTCGGAGAGGATTCCCAATCGATATCGACCTCATCCACACGGCTGAAGGTGGGACCCTCTCTGAGTGAGGCGACAAACTGGTTCAAAGGAACCTCTTCTCCCGTCGCGAGAACCTCGACCTTTCCTCCCCTGAGGTTCCGGACCCAACCCTTGAGACCCAAGCTGGATGCCCGGTTTTCGACGAAGAATCGGAATCCCACTCCCTGGACGCGGCCCGACACAATGGCATGCAAGGTTTTCATAACCCTAAGTTAACACTGGGTTTACGTGATTTCTAGAGATGAATCGAAACGCTTGTAAGATCAAATATCATGGATTACTCAAAAAAGTATCGACAATGGCATTTCAATTGGATAGACTATTCTTAATAGTTGCCATCTCGCCAAACTTCAGGTTGCCCCTATAAGGTTGGGGCAAGCCGCAATCGGGAGGAATCGAATGTTATCAGAACTACGGATCAACAACTTTGTGTTGATCGAGTCCGAAGAGATCAAGTACGGGGAAGGACTCAATGTCATCACCGGCGAGACAGGGGCCGGGAAATCGATCATCCTGGATGCTCTGAATATGGTTCTCGGCGAGCGAGCCTCGAGCGATCTGATCCGACAGGGAAAGGATCAAGCAACGGTGGAAGCCGTTTTCGACCTCGATCTGGGATCACCCTGCTACCGAGGTCTGGAGACACTCTTCGAAGAATCCGGCCTGGAGCTGGAAGAAACTCTGATTCTTAAGAGGACTCTTAATTCGAACGGGAAAAACCGATGCTTTGTTAATAATTCCTCAACCACCCTCAAAGCTCTCAATCAAATCGGAAATCTCGTGGTGGATATCCATGGTCAACACGATCACCAGACCCTTCTCGAACCCAAGACCTACCTGAGGATCCTCGATGCCTTTGGAGGACTTGAAAAAGAACGCGAAGACATTCGCCAAACTTATGAAGCTTGGAATGAGGTTCAGAAGCAGTATCAAGATCTGATCGACCAAGAGCGTGAGAAAAATCGCCTCCTCGATCAACTTAAATTCCAAGTGGAGGAGATCGAAAAAGCCGATCTTAAGGGTGGAGAAGAAGAGGAACTCTCCAATGAACGGCGACGTCTCCGGAACTTTGAAACCCTCAATCAGAATTGTTCTTCTATACTAGGATCTCTAGAAGGAGAGGCGGGTGAAGGCGGGGCGTTGAGTCTGGTTGGAAAGATTCAAGGGTGGTTGGAAGCCCTTACCGAAGCCGACCCACAGTTTGTCGAAACTCGCGGTCTCGCCGACTCCGTGGTCTACTCTCTGGAAGAGATTGCCAAATCGGTAAGAGATTATCACTCCAATCTCGAAGAAACACCTGGAAGATTGGAGGAGATCGAAGGCCGACTCTCCCTAATCAAGGATCTCAAAAAGAAATATGGAAACACTCTTGAGGATGTTCAGTGTTTCTTTGAGGAATCGAAGCAGAGTCTTGAACGACTGGAGAACTACGAAGAGGAGAAGACCGCTTTCGAAGCCAAATTCAAGGATCTCTCCCGGAAACTAGGAAAGATGGCAACGGATCTCTCTCGGAAACGCCGAAAAGTAGCCAAGCAGTTGAGCGGTGAGATCACCTTGGAACTGCGTCAACTTGGCATGGACGCGGCACGGTTCGAAGCGGAAGTATCGGTGATGGATCTGACCGCCAATCCGAATGCGCACCGAATCGAGTACCCTGAGGACGACCAATCTCCCATTACCTCCCAAGGTTGGGACAACCTCCAATTCAAAATTTCCGCCAACCCAGGGGAGCCACTCAAAACCCTTAAACAGGTGGCATCGGGTGGTGAAATCTCCCGCACTATGCTCGCTATCAAAGCCATTCTGGCGCGGGTGGATGCGGTCGACACCATGATCTTCGATGAAATCGATACGGGAATCGGCGGGAAGACAGCGCATGTGGTTGGAGGAAAGATCAAGAACCTGTCGAAGGAGCGACAGGTGATTTGTATCACACACCTCCCCCCGATTGCATCCAAGGCAGACCATCATATACTCATCGAAAAAGGGACCGATGGAGAAACCACTTCGGTGAAGGTGATGGTGCTGGATACCGACAAGCGACGCGAGGAACTGGCGCGGATGCTTGGAACCGGCACCACCGAAGAGAGTTTGAAACTTGCCGAGGAGTTGCTCCAGCCGGTAACCCAATAACTCGAGGGTTGCTTCATTGAACAAAGTCTGTGTAACCGGCGCGGGTGGTTTCATTGGATCCCACCTCGCCGGTTTGCTTTTATCGGGGCATGCGGTTTCCGCCTTCGTCCGCTATATCAGCACGGGATCGATTGGCCAATTGGCGGAGCATCGCGATTCCGCGAACCTGACTGTTATCCGGGGTGATCTCCGCGATGGCGACGCGTTTCGTCAGGCGGTCGAAGGGTGCGACACCCTTTTCCACCTCGCCGCCCACATCAGCATCCCCTACAGCAAGATCCATCCACGCGAAGTTTTCGAAGCAAATACCCAGATGACGATGAACGCTCTCTCCGCTGCTCAATCTGAGGGAGTCGGTCGAGTCGTTCTCATCTCCACCAGCGAGGTTTATGGATCGGCCCAAACGATTCCCATCACCGAGGCCCACCCGCTTCACCCTCAATCGATCTATGCCGCGAGCAAGGTGGCTTGCGACCAACTCGGTCTGGCTTGGAGCCGTCAGATCGGCGGCCCAGAGATTGTCATCCTCCGCCCCTTTAACACCTACGGCCCCCGTCAAAGCCTGCGAGCTGTCATCCCCACCATCATCCGCCAAGCCCTCGCCGGCGATGAAATCCATCTCGGCGCCACCTCGACCACCCGCGATTTCGTTTATGTTGAGGACACCGTGCGAGCCATCCAACTCGCTGGTGAGGCCCCCGACCTGGACGGAGCGGTCATCCATATCGGAACGGGAATCGAGACTTCTGTCTCGGAGGTCGTGGAGCTCGTGGGTGAAATCTTGAACAAGAAATTAACGGTCATCTCGGAACAACAACGTACCCGCGGTGAGAAAGAAGAAGTGGAGCGCTTGGTGGCCGATCCGAAGAGGGCGAAGGAGTTATTAGGGTGGGAGGCGAAGGCGGATTTGAGAATAGGATTAGAGCGGATGGTGAGGGAGTTGGGAGTGGGAGGCAGTGGAGGGAAGGTGAGTTATCAGGTATAGCCCAGGGGTTGCCCGATTCTTCTGCGGATCCTCAATACCAATCTTCGAGTTTTAGGCCCGGGATCCTTTTGAAATGCTTGAGGTTGTGGGTTACTAAAATGCATTCCAGTGAGAGAGCATGTGCAGCGATAAGTGTATCAACATCTCCGACTCTCTCTCCCCGAACGAAAAGATGAGAAGAAACTTGGCCGAAGCGATCCGCCGCATCTTCATCGAAGGGAAGGACGGGAATCACGCGGATGAATTCATCGATCGAACGGTGAATCCTACTCGATTCCTTCCGGTCGGCTCCGGAGCGTAGTTCCGCGAGGGTGATGGATCTGATTGAGATTTCCGACTTGCCTTGATCCATGAGCCTGCTGTTCACGTTCCCCTCTCCTAGGAGAGCAAAACTGACCGTGTCCGTATCAAGCAAGTACTGAGGTATTAGTCAAAGACGTTCTTAAGTTCGGTGATAGGGTCCTGCTCGATACGCGGTATCTCTTCCTTCAATGACCCGAGGATTTTCTTGAAATCCTCCGGCCATTCGTCGGCGGGCTCAAGAACGATTTTTGAACCCTCCTTCCGAACTGAAACTTCCTTTTGGCCTTCTGGAAAGCGGCAACCTTTCGGTAGACGTACCGCCTGACTCCCTCCATTTTTGAAAATCTTCGCTTTGAGTTGATCCATACCATGTGTATAGACTCGTGTATATACTAAATCAATGGACGGGACCCCTGAGGGGCTGGATCGGATGGTCAAGGAAAGGCGGTTCGTTATCAGATTTCATCATCTTCCCTGGTCCCTGTTTTCTCTTCGCGATTGCTCTTCCCATCTCCGCGCTTGAGAGTTGTATCCAAAACGTTTGGTTTCACGAGAATCTCCGGCAGGATGAGGATCGCGAGGAACACAAGAACGCCTACCCAACCCACATGGTGATACGACACCCAAGTAAAGAGGTCTAGGAAAGACTCCACTATCTCACCTTCCTTCAACCTCACACTCCATCACCTCATAGTTCGACATCGAAAACCCCAGGTTCCGATACGTCCGCTTTGCCCGCTCATTCTGTTTGTCCACGTACAAACAGAACCCGCAGACCTCGCCCGATCGCTCGGCATCCCCCCGGACGAACTCGAACAGGCTCTTGAAGAGGCCTTTCCCACGATAGTCCTCTCGAACATAAACCGATTGGAGCCACCAGTAGAGTTGGTTGTGCCAGTCGCTCCATTCGTAGGTGATCATCAGTTGGGCGATCACCTCGCCTTCGAGTTCCGCGACGAAGTAGAGGCAGAGGTCGGGGCGGACCAGGGCGGTGGCGACTCCGGGATCGAGGAGAGCGCGATCGAGGATCTTGTCTTCGGTCTCCTTGGCGAGGCGGTAGTTGAACTCGACAATGGTCTCTTTGTCCTCGGGACGGGCGCGTCGGACGATGAATTGAGATTTGGGTTGGCTCATTTACCATTCCTTCCCGGGATTGTAGGGTGTACAGAGATAGGACGCTGACATTAGGGAGGGTACAAGAAATGCTGATGACTACCACACCAACCATCGAAGGAAGGCCGATTCAGGAATACCATGGGGTCGTAACCGGCGAGGCCATCGTCGGGGCAAATATTTTCCGTGACTTTTTCGCGGGTATCCGAGACATTGTCGGCGGCCGGTCGGCGGCCTATGAGAAGGAACTCAGCAAAGCACGCGAAATTGCGTTCGAAGAGATGGGAACCCAGGCTGCCCGGATGGGGGCCAATGCGGTGGTTGGGATCGACCTCGACTACGAGGTGGTCGGCCAGGGCGGAAGCATGTTGATGGTCACCGCAAGCGGTACCGCCGTCAACATTTAGGGAGTTCCTTTTTGGACCCCTCGTTCCAGGATTGGTCGAGATCTTCTCGAGGAGTTGCAAGCCCCATCGTGGTGCTCGCCCGGCGGATTCCGCGTGAAGGTCCCCTTACCACCTTTCGGGCACCAGGTTTCGGTTGTTCAACGGAGGTCGTTTGTACCCAGATGGCTCCTGTCGCTTTGGAAGTTTGATCTTCTTCTGTGGTAGTTTCTTGTACGGAATCAAAGTGAGGAGATGGGCGATACAATTGAGCCGCGCCTTCTTCTTCACATCGGCGTTTACCTCATGCCAGGGAGCTTCCACAATGTCTGTTTTTTCGAACATGACATCCTTGGCCTTCGAGTATTCGACCCATTGGGATCTCGACTTGAGATCCATCGGACTGAGTTTCCACTGCTTCGAGGGATCGTTGATCCGTCCGAGGAAACGTTTTTCTTGTTCTTCATCGCTTACCGAAAACCAATACTTGATCAGAATGATTTCCGATCGAGCCAGCATTCGTTCAAACTCCGGACAGGTGTGAAGAAATTCCTGGTATTCATCGTCTGTGCAGAATCCCATCACCCGTTCCACTCCTGCGCGGTTATACCAGCTGCGGTCGAAGAGAACCATTTCACCCGCGGCAGGCAGATGGGAAACATAGCGTTGAAAATACCACTGCGTCTTTTCACGCTCTGTTGGAGCGGGGAGTGCGACTACACGACAGATCCGAGGATTGAGTTTTTCCATAATGCGTTTGATCACTCCCCCTTTCCCAGCGGCGTCCCGGCCCTCGAAGATGACCACCACCTTTAGTCCGCTGTGTTTGATCCACTCCTGAAAATGGACCAGTTCATTCTGAAGGTTTCCCAAAGCCTTTTCATATTCCTGATTACTCAGTTTCTTCTTATTAGCTTTTTCGCCATTCTTCTTCTTAGTCATGCCAATACACCCTCCATCATAGAACTGGTTTCTAGAGCGGTATTCTGATCTTCTTCCAAAACGACCTTCGAAATGTGTTTCACGAAATAGTAAAGACCCTTGAATTGGTCGACCGTCTCGTTCTGGATACGAAAGAGGATGATACGGTTCGGTTCATCCTCGAGCAATCGCTCGCTCAACAGGTCGATCGGTTCATCGGAACGAGCATCCGTCATCTGTCCCATTCCATAAAGAGAGAGGGGGAGACCGCTGTTTCCCCCAATAAAGATTCCCGCGATGTCCAGATCCAATGTGGCATCCTTTTCAATTCGTAGTCTTAACTCTTCTATTATCGGATACTAAACAGACCGCGTTAAGGGATTCTTAACCGGGGGATGGGGTGAGGTTTCAGTCTCCAAAAAGAGACCGGTTAGGTAAAATTCGTGAGTTCCGTCTCGTGGGAAGGGTTACTCCCCGACCTGGGGAATTTTGACTGTAGCGATCATTGCTTCGGTTTCTGGGTCTAAAGCCTCTGTCTCAGTCACCGAGGTTTTCGAAGAGGCCGAACCCGCACAGCAAGCGCCTTCTTCGTTCGCCGTATCAGCAACGGAAGTGGTCGACCCGGGGCAACAGGAGGGAGCGCCTTCATCCGCTACTGATAATGAAGATCCACTTCCGGGACAACCCTCACAGGTCGCTCTCTTTGCCGCAAGCAGCGTAGCCTCAGCTGTGTCTGCCTGCTCGAGAGTCATGCAGCACGCGGGAAGGGAAGTCGGATCCGCCTGATCTTGTCCATCCAATGCGAAGTTAGCCAAACGAGTTTGAACATCCTCCGATGTTTTCGTCCGATTCATCTCAGCCACCCAGGACCAAGCAGTTCCAACGACCAATAGGACCGTCAATATGACAGGGATTTGTGCGGCTCGAATATTCTTTAGGGATAGCATCGTTCCTGAACGTTTCTCCTGAGTGAAAGGGTTCTTCCAGTTTACGGATCGTTTGGCTCGACGTCAATTCTGAGCCGTCACAACGGATATTCGTTGAATTAACACACCATCACCCCCCGAATTCTCCCTTACTGAGGTGTTCGTGGGCCACCTTCCAACTCTCTCCTGACCGGATCAAGACTGTCGTCCCTCTGCCTGACCCCGATGCTGGCTTGCCATTTACCAGCCCAGTCCATGAGAAATCATAGACACAGACCGCAGTTTCCTCTGAGTTGACCAACCATCTGAGGTTGTCGATGGAATACACCTCGTCTCGGATGATTTCGAAATTCCGCCCAATCGCGATCTCAATCGCCTGCTTCCCGACATGCGCGGACCCATCACTGAACAGGTAGACCGCCTCATCGTCGATCATAGACAGAGTCGCCTCTAGACCGTGCCTTCGGGTGGCTCGTTCATATTCGCGCATGAAGTCATCGGGTGTTTGGGGCAAGTGGCACTCTCCTTCCCTCGCATGATTGAGTGAACGATACTACAACCAATTAGATATTTCCCCAATTTTCTCGACTATCCCAAATAGCACCCCACCGAAATTCGCTGTACCATCCCCTCTTTCGTATTCAAGGAGATACCGCCTCGATGACCGATCAACCTGTCAGCATCATTGTCCTGGGAGCTTCCGGGGACCTCGCGCGGAAGAAGATTTTTCCGGCCCTCTTCGCGCTTTATTGTCAGAACCATCTTCCCGAACGCTTCCACATCGTCGGGTTTGCTCGGACCGAGATGGGGCAGGAGGATTTTCGAACGAAAATAACAGAAAACCTCACCTGCCGTTACACCCCGGGCGAATCGTGCGGCCAGAAAATGGAGGATTTCCTGGCTCGTTGCGAATACTTCTCCGGCGAGTATGATTCTCAATCTTCCTTCCTTACCCTCGGTCAGCGGCTCAAAGAAATCGAGGAACTCCAGGAGACCAACCGTCTTTTTTATATGGCCATTCCCCCGTTCCTCTTCCTCGGGGTCTCTCACGCCCTCAAAGCGGCTGGACTCATCTCCGCTCCGGGAGAAACGCCTTGGTCCCGAGCCGTTATTGAAAAACCCTTTGGCTCTGACCGCGAATCCTCGGATAAACTAGTCGAGGAAATGGCCGAAGTTTTCGCAGAAGACCAGACGTTCCGTATCGACCATTATCTCGGGAAGGAAGTGGTTCAGAATTTGATGGTGCTCCGTTTTGCCAACCTCATTTTCGACCCGATTTGGAATCGCTCCTATATCGACAATGTCCAGATCACATGGATGGAAGACATCGGGACCGAGGGGCGCGCCGGGTATTTCGACCAGTACGGCATCCTCCGTGATGTGATGCAGAACCACCTTCTACAGATGATGGCTCTTGTTGCAATGGAGCCCCCGGTGAGCCTGGATGCTCAGGATGTCCGCGATGAGAAAGTCAAAGTACTCCGTGCTGTCCCCAATTTGGAGTTGAAGGACATGGTGACCGGGCAATACACACGAAGCAACGGTCACGAGGGCTACCTGGAAGAAAAAGGGGTGCCAGAAGGTTCTGTTACTCCGACCTTTGCGGCGGCGGTCCTTCAGATCAAGAATCGAAGGTGGGATGGGGTTCCGTTCCTCATCCGCGCCGGGAAGGGTTTGGACCGCAAATTCGCGGAGATCCGGGTTCAGTTCCGCCCCGTTCCGGGGAACACCTTTTGCGAACCCGGCGAATGTCTCAAACCCAATGAACTCGTGATCCGGGTCCAGCCCGATGAGTCCATCTCGTATCGGGTCATGAACAAGGTTCCTGGCCTCGAAATGGACCTGAAAGAGACTGACCTCAATCTCTCCTACCAAGCCGCCTTCGAGGGCGAAATCCCGGAAGCCTATGAATCTCTGATTCTGGATGTTCTTGAGAATGACCAGAGTCTTTTTATCCGTGCTGACGAACTTGCAGCTGCCTGGGATATTTTCACACCCGTACTACACGAAATCGACCGAGAGAGAATCAAGCCGGAGAATTATCCCTTCAAGAGTCCCGGTCCGGAGGCCGCGAACATCCTGGCCGAGAAAAATGGAGTCAGATGGGGATGAGGCTGACGCGGGGGTACAACACTTTCTTAGGGATGGTACGCACTGTGGGGCCACACGACATTGCATGCCATTTCACCATTCCGTATGATCCTCTCCCATGAATACCGCAACGACGGAAACATCCGCCAACCGATTTAGGAAAGCAATCCTCCTCGTCCTGACGACCCTCCTCCTTGGAATCCTTTTTCCAATCGTCCTGGCGGAGGTCGGTCTACGTCTCTTTTGGGGTGGCTATTATGAGAAAGATGCCGAGCCACGCTACCAGCGCGATGAGATCCTCGGATGGAGCCCGATTCCAGAGTTTGACGGTATCCACGGTGCTGCCGAGTTTAAGGTCCGAGTGACTCACGACACAAATGGACTCCGGGGCAGGGAAGTGTCTCCAGCCCGGATACCCGATGTCTCTCGTGTGGTCTTTGTGGGTGACTCCATGACCTATGGCCACGCCGCGTCGGATGAGGATGCTTTTGTCGGAATCCTTGATCGTCGCGAGAACGGGATGGAAACCGTCAACCTGGGAGTCGGAGGATTCAACACCGGCCAACAATTTCTCCGACTAAAGTATCAGGGCTTTAAGTATCACCCCGATCTGGTGGTCTTGGATGTGTTTTGGAACGACATTTATTGGGAGAACCTGGACAGCCCCGGTCCACGTTTTAAGGTTCGTGAAGGAGAACTGGTCCAACTCGGATTCGATCGTGAGGAGTTGAATAGCGAACTCATTTTTCAACGCGAGAATGAAGGAAAGGAACTTCGCGATCGCTCTTATGTTTATCGGCTCATCAGCGATTCCATCAAACTCCTACGCGCTCAGTTCCGCGATAATTTTTCGAGAAAGTTCAAGGAAGGCACCGAGGAAAAGGAGGTTCAAACATGGGAAATCATGGAGGCTCTTCTCCTCGAGTTCAAAAAACTTTGTGAGGAACACAGCACCAACTTACTCGTGGTCTTGATCCCGGATCAAGTCGAGGTTGAAGCCGACAAAACAGTTCTCGGACTTCCGCCTCAATTCTCCAGTTTGGCCCCACACCTCGAACAGTTCCTTTCCGACAATGGCATCGAATACTACTCACCGCTCGATGACCTTAAGATTCACTATGAAGAACACCAAACTCCGCTCTATTTTAACATGAATCGACACATGACACCGGAGGGGAACCGAGTCCTGGCCGAGATCATGGAGCCCGTCCTACTCGATAAATTGGGTAGAAATGAAACAGGGGACCGAACGGCCCCCTGAATTTGATCTTCTTTCCTTGCAGACCGAGACTTAGGCGTTCCGCGCCTCGCTGATCTTGCAGCTCATCACCTTGTTCAGCTCTTGAGCTTCCACTGATTTGAGTACGGCGATCGCGGCTTTGTATCCCGCTTCGCCATCGCAACCCACCAGAGAAGGATCTCCCTTCCGAATGGCCTCGGCGAATTTTTCGATCTCGTAACGGTACGGGTCGAATGGGTTCGCCAACGAGGCTCCATCTCCCTCGGCCGCGGCGCCGCCCGCCATATCCTTGGCACGGCTTCCCGAGGCGCTACCGGCCGGTTTACCCGATCCGCCTTCTTCCATTTTGACTTCGCCCAGTTTGCCACCGCTTTCACTGTAATAGAAAGCGTTGGCTTCACCGGTCAAGTAGGCAGTCCCCTTCGTTCCCATCACCTGATCATAGTAGTGGTCGAACTTATTTGTGGTGATTGAAGTGAATGTCATCACCTTATCGTTCGGGTACTGGAAAATCGAAAAGATATGGTCCGCGACTTCACGGCCATCGTCATACTTCCAGATTCCTCCGGCGCAGCTCACATAGTCTGGTTCCGCGCCCCACATCCAGTTGCAAACATCAATCTGGTGGCTGCCGAGTTCACTCATGAGACCATGCGACATCTTCTTATAAAGACGCCAGTTGCCCAGCATATCCGCCGACTCGAATCCCGCTTTCTGATAATTGTCCACAAACTCTGGTTCACGCTCGGCCA
>JAJDBZ010000155.1 GCA_029261095.1 Candidatus Omnitrophota bacterium
CCCATTGAGGAACGATCTTATGGCGTACCGCCTCGACCGTGCCGTCCTGGCAAGTAGCGAGGGTGATGAAATCGTTTCCAAGGCCTTGGGGCCTAATCCCCCAACCGTGAAAGCTATTGACCTCGTCCCTGTCGGGGATCCAACCTTGGTCGTCTGTGTTCGAATGAATGGTATGGCGAGTCGCGATATGGCCTTCGATTCGATCAAGGGTTCCTCCGGATTGTGTCACCATCATTTGCAGACCGCGGCAAACCCCTAAGACTGGGACTTTCTCTTGGGCGCAAAACGACAGGATTTCTTTCTCAAACCTGTCTCTCTCGGGTGCGGCATTAGACGGGTTCTCGAGATGGCTCAGGTCATTTCCTCCTGTCAGTATGAACCCATCCAAACTGGATTCGGAGACAAGCCCGATCGGGTCGTTGGTACTGTTGGGCAAAGGAACGGGAATGAACCCCATCTCTTCCAGAAGTCGCGTCCATTCTTGATCGAGGCAATCTCTGCGTTCCCCATAGGACTCGACAACCTCCACACGTTGAGTCAGACCGATTCGCAGTTTGGGCATTATCCGACAACTCTTATCTGACGACTATCGCAATCAAGTTCTAAGACCTTCGCTCGACTGATGTTCTCAAAAAGCAGTTCACCGACACCGATCGCAGCCGGTAACTGGAACTCAGCCGCACGGATCGCCATGTGAGAATTCGCACCGCCATACATCGTTATCAAACCTGCAATATCTCGAGAGAAGAGCCAGTCGTAACCGGGATCCGCGTTGGGAACCAATACAATCTTATCCGAAAGATCGACACTCGCCGATGTTTGCCCTGACACATTAACGACATCGGAACGGACTTTCTTTCGGGAGACGAAATTCGGTTCTGCTTTAAGCTGTTCGAAACAAGTCAAATCCAGTTCAGAAAACACCTGCCCTGGAAAACAGACCGCTTGCGTAACATAGGAGGCTTCCCGGCCAATTCGTGAAAGGTTCTTCAAATGTTCCTTGATACGAAGTGGACTGGCGCCTCGAAGCCCCATGAGATCCTGAATCTTGATGAAAGCCAACTCTTCACGTGAGATACCATGATTCTCGCCATACTCCGCGAGTGCTTCGAGGGCAGCATTGACATTCCGCATGAATGTAAACTTCCCAAATTCACGTCCTTCGATCGATTTCCTGAGAAACTCCTCGAAGGAATCAATCGAACCTCCAAACCCGAGATCGTTCAATGCATGTTCTATCGTCCCTCGAGTCCCCTCATCCCAAGAGTTTCCACTGGAATGAGGGGTATCGTCCGCATGAGATTCCACCATCGGACGGAGAAACTCGTCAGGTGCGCTGGCATAATTCGCCGAGGTGATATCGTAGGAACCCGGACGAAGATGTCCGTAGATTTCGACAAACTCATTCCAAGTAAGTTGCCCTTCCCTAACCTCTCGCACATGTTGCTGCATCGCACTCGGAACGGTCCGAATGGAGGCTAAGAATTCCTCGTTCTGTTGAAGAGTGGTCATACCCGAGGATTGAAGGGATTTCAATAACGTGACCGCAATAAATGCATGCCGCGCGAGGTGTGAGAAGAGAGGAACAGCAAGCCGTTTCACATCCTCGAGTAAGAAATAAGCTCTTTCGAGAGGAAGGAGTTCGGTCTCCATGATTTGAGAGAATCGATTCTCTATACTCTTGAGCTGACAGACATCGTCAACACAACGATTGATCCCATTGCGAGTGATTTCTAAGAGACCCTCTTTAAGAGCAGAGACATCTTCCGGGCTAAACCCCGCTTCTCTTAATCGTTCCGCCTTCTGGTCGAAATCGAAAGTCATACAAGTGTATAGAACATCGAATTCCACCTTATCATGGAGTTCAGGATTATCAGCGAGGTGTCCGAGGTAGTAGTTCACCAATCTTTCGGCCAACTCATCAGGAACACTGGCGGGGATAAAGGAATTGAAAGTTGTCCGAACATCGATAAACGGATGTCCGAGGATATCGATAATCAGATTTGTCGGGCGAACGTCGCGGTATCCGTATTCCGCTCGCATCTGCGCCCAAGGTTCATCGGTGATCAGGTATCGATACAAAGAGAAGGCAAGCCGACCCGGTTTGGTTCCGATCATTTCGGCCGGATTCCAGTCTGCCATGACACTCAATTGAGTGGTCCTTCCCATCAAGAAGGGAGAGGATTTCCGATGCTCTCGAAAAAATTGAACAGCATCGCGAATCCCTTCAGCGATCCGTGAGTCATCAATCGGTTGATCCCGGTTCGATACCGCAATCGGACGCACTTGAAGAATGTGGGCCATCCCCTCTTGGGTAAACGCGAATTCAATGTCTAGTGAGTCATGTCCCACCAGTTCCTCCAGCTCTCTGACCACCCTGAGAAGTTTGTGGAGTTGATCGGGAAGATCTGGGCGAAGGGAGGCATCCCGATGAAGGAATACAGTGCGAATCGATTGTCCGTCTCCAGCAGTGACTGTATCGGTTCTGGATGAGGTGTCATCGAAATTGATGACATAGTAAGGGGCCCCGAGTGTGGGCGTTCGAGTCATGAGGACTCCGCTCATAGTCACCGCGACAAGCATCTTCTGGATGAGGACCTGATTCTCGCCGAGGTGGTCCCCATAAGATTCGAACACCTCGGTGATGGCACTTTCCAATGCCTCCGGGTCACTACTCGGGATGTTTAGGAGACTGGTGAAAGCACCAGCCGAAGATTGGAGCCAGTTGTCCTCGCTGAGAGCGCTGCTGCGGACAATGACCTCTTCACCCTGAAAGATCTCCCGAACCCTGTCGATACATTCCTTCGGATTATCCTTCCAAGACGCATAGGTGAACGAAACTTGCTCTCCAATTTCCCCTGTCTGAATAAGCGGGCGGAGACGGTCCAGAGATTCGGCCTTAGTTCCTAAAACGAACCGTGCGAGATCCTGGGGTGCATTGAGTTCGGCCCAATCACCTTGCACATCCACCATCGAGGCGGATATGCCTTGCTGTAATAAATAATCGATGATTGCAGGGAGACCCGCGTTATCTGCAAATTCTCCCGCTTTGATAGCGGAAGTAAGGAGCGCGGCACCATTCGGAGAAAGTTTCATGAGACCGGAGAACTCAGCAGCTGCATCGGAAGTCGGGACGTGACGGCCCACATCCATGACACGATCTTTCTCGAGAAGGACTTTTTCCGATTGGTCGAGCTCCGCGGGACTTCTCCCCTCGTATCGAACTCGCCAGTGCGTGTCTACGGCAAGAACCAAATCTGTGTCGGCCTGATCCATCCTTGCAACGCAATCGGGACGGAAAAGGACATCGGAATAACTCACGTATGTGGCGACTCTTGAGTTTAAAGGGACGATGGAAAGAGATTTTGCGGGTCCCGTTTCCTCCCAATCCGGATTGAAATAGAAACGTATATTCGGATACCTCGCTTCCACTTCACTCACGCGATACCCCCCCACATAAAACACTTGGGAATCGTCGAGAATTCCAAAGGAGGACAGCAACCAATCCAAGACTTTCGATCCTGAATCGATGCTTACCATCGCGGATGGCATGTCGCCGACGAGGCTACGTCCCGCGCCGAGAATAATGATTCTGCTTCCGGGGGTATCAGGGTTTATCACAACACCATTCGCCATTTGTTATCTGAAGCTCCGTTTCATCGGTGAGTTTCTACCTGGATGTAAGGGTTCATGTCTCATTCCCAACAGTCTGTTATCGACCACAGAGAAGAAAAATTCGCCCTGACAATCGGATTTGCCATCTCTGTAGTAACATTTGGGACACTAGTGGCCCGTTTCACCTAGTTTGCTCAAATATTCAAATCTTTCTTGACTTCTTTAATGTTTCATGTTTACATTATTTAGAGGTCAAGTCAATTATAGATGAAATCTCAAGGAAATAAAGAGATCCCTGATCAACCTCTGTCGAACATCGAAGAGTCTG
>JAJDBZ010000156.1 GCA_029261095.1 Candidatus Omnitrophota bacterium
GAAGTCTTATCTTACAACCCGGTTTGAATCTGCCAATTCTGCCTCAAGGTATGTGGGCTCAGACTTCGTCCCCCAAGCAGGTTCCGACGCTGCGCGCGGCGGTGACGAGGGAGTGGTCGAGTGGGACAGTTCTCTTTTTTCCGACGATGTCGGAGAGTTTGACCCCGATGAATTCCTCACCTCTTTTAGCCACCATTTGCCCAAACTGTTGTTTTAGAACGAGTTCACCTGCTTTAACACCAAACTGGGTACAAAGAACCCGATCCCTCGGAGTGGGGATTCCGCCGCGTTGGAGGTGGCCGAGTGAGGTGATCCGTGTTTCCAGGCTTGTAGCCCTTTCGAGATGTTCCGCAAGGATAGCGCTGACAGGTTCTTTGGTGTGAGCCGCCTCCTTTTTCTTCTTGTCCTTCTTGGATTTGTCTTTTTTCATTTTGGCATCGGAATGGGAAATGGCCCCTTCGGCAACCGCTACGATGCTGAACATTTTTCCTTTCTGCATACGCTGTTTCAGAGAATCCGCGACCACATCCATCGAATAGGGAATCTCTGGTATCAAGATGACATCGGCGCCTCCGGCGACTCCAGCTCCGAGCGCAAGCCAACCGGAGTTATTCCCCATGATGTCTACAACCATGACACGGTGGTGGCTTGAAGCTGTGGTGTGGAGACGGTCGATGGCCTCAGCGGCGATTGTCATCCCTGTGTCGTACCCAAAACAGACATCGGTTCCAAAGACATCGTTGTCGATCGTTTTGGGAGCGGTGATCACATTGATCCCCCCCTCCTTCATCAGATGGTAGGCGTTTTTTTGTGTCCCTCCTCCGCCTAGGCAGATCAGGCAATCGAGGTTGAGTCGTTTGTATGACTCGATCGCTGCCCCGGTCATATCCCGTGTCCGACCATCAGGCAGAGGCATTTTGTTGGGTTTGTCCCGGCTGGTTCGTAGAATGGTTCCACCCACAGTCAAGAGCCCGCTACATTCTTCTTCGCTCAGTTTGACATACCGGTTATCGATCAAGCCGGTAAACCCCGACAAGAACCCATAAACCTCCACTCCTTCGGGGATCAGAGTTTTTCCAAGTGCGCGGATCACCGCATTTAGACCGGGACAATCTCCGCCTGCGGTCAGGACACCAACAGAATGGAGAGGTTTTGAATCTTTGCGCGCCATTTGGAGTTCTCCTAGGGTATGAGTTTGTTCGTTTGGAGTTTAGCGGGGTTGATCGTAGTTGAAAGGTAGAATCCCAGTTCAGGAAGAGGCGACTCCTCTTCCGGGAGCCCCCATATCTGTAAGATACTCCTGGAGAGTTCTGGTTCGCGAAAAGGAAGAGAAGTGGATATCTATAAGAGTTTTACATTTGAAGCCGCTCATAGGCTACCGAATGTTCCCTCGGATCACAAATGTGCACGGTTACATGGGCACTCCTTTCATGTGGAAATCCATGTATCGGGACCTGTCGACCCTCATATCGGTTGGGTGATGGACTTCGGGGATATCAAGAAAGTCTTCAAGCCGATCCTCAATCGGCTCGATCATTATTACTTGAACGACATCGAAGGCTTGGAGAATCCGACGAGCGAGAATGTCGCCAAGTGGATTTGGCGGCGACTCAAACCGGAACTTTCGACTTTGTCGGCTGTTCACATTCGAGAGACCTGTACTTCCGGTTGCGTTTACCGGGGCGAGGACGAACATTCTTAGGATTGATTTTTTTCTAGGGATTGCTAGGGTGGATTGTGATCGGATGGGTAGGAAAGCCTATTCCCGATCAAGAAAGACATCTCACACGACAGGTTAAGGGTCATGGACAAATTGGCGGGGTCCCGTCTTGAGGTATTGGTGATCGATGACGAGGCCTCGATTCGTGAAATCGTCATCGGAAACCTCCATGAACGCTTTCCCACATTCACATTCCGTCAAGCCGACAGTGGCAACACCGCTCTGACCCTCATCAACGAAAGAGTCCCGGACATCATCTTGATCGATTTGAAGATGCCCGGACTCAACGGTTTCACACTCATCCGTCTATTGAGGAACCGTGATCGGACACGGATCGTTCCTATTATCGCGGTGTCGGGACTAAACGATCGCCTTTCGGTGGAGAAAGCTCTCGACGCGGGCGCCAACGACTATTGCTTGAAGCCGATCGATTTCGAACAGCTCGGTGGAAAGATCCTTCGGATTTGTACGAACTACCTCCGTCGCGAGGACCTAAAGACCCGCCAGAGAAGTTCTCCCAGACGACGAATCGTCGGGTCCACCTCTGCAGTCATGCCGGTCTTCTATCCAGAGGTTGAAGGAGTGTGGGTCTCTTCCCCTATGGAACTGGAGCGGGGAGATCCTTTGCTGTTCAATGGGACTCAGTTCTTTCGCGCGCTTAGGATCGAAACCGATAATCCTTATCTCTGGAGTCGTGTAGATTACTGTTGTCGTGAACACGACGATTACCAGCTAAAACTATTGTTTGACGACCCTCCGGATGAATATGTAGACCAACTCAAAGTTTTGAACAAATCCCGCCAAAGGTTCCGAAGATTCTTCGGAGGCGGCAACGATCCGGTAAACTTGGAATTCCCGTGTGAGATCAAAGATCTTTCGGGCGAGGGATTGCGAATGACCGGACACCTTCCCTTCAAGGTGGGTTCGAGAATCAACCTCGATATTCAGGAAATCCTCAATCAGATCAATCTCCCCGCATGGAATACCAAGGTCCAAGGAAGAATCCAGTGGTCCGAAGATCAGGAAGATCAGAAA
>JAJDBZ010000157.1 GCA_029261095.1 Candidatus Omnitrophota bacterium
CATTGATTATGGGTGAAGGGGAGAGACTGGAGGCGGAAGACCTTCCATCCCACATCAACCGCTTGAGCGACACAGCTGGCGAATCGACTCGATCTATTGTGGGTTCGGACGTAAAAGGGGACATCGATCTGAATACCGCGACTCTGGACGAGGTTGAACGCCACCTTATTCTCCAAGCGATTGAAGGGAGCAATGGAAATCAGAGCGAGGCGGCGAGGAAGCTGGGAATGACAAGACGCGCCTTGGGGTATCGGCGAGAGAAACATGGAATTTAGGGACTACTTCCACGTCCCTTCAGAGTTACTGATTAAGTTCGAAAATCGATTGATGAACAGGATCGTTTCTCTATGAACTCTTTTCTGTCCTGTACCGTCGGATTAAGACACTTTGACCGTTTCGAAGTTTTGACTTTGCCTCTTCGGGATCATCGAACTCAATCATAACAACCGCAACCCGATTTCTGTCTTCAAACGCACCGACACTGGATCTCGATTCCGTTCTGAGAATGGGGAGGGTGCCTGTAACATGCCCACTCAGCCGAATGACGTTTAGTTTCTCGGCGACTATTTCCACACGATCCCCTTCTTTCAATGCGTCCGCATCAGTGGCAGGCAGGGATGCTTCAACCCATAGCCTCTTCCCTGTGCTGATGTACATGATTGGTTGTCCGGCGCTGACAATTTCGCCGACGGACTTTGGATCCCTTGAAACCACGCCAGACTGATCTGCCCGGACCATAAGCGAGTCTTTCTTGATCAAGAGCGATTGGAGTTGTCCCTCTTTCTTGCTGAGTTCTAACTCGAGTTCATTCAAGGTTTCATTCGACTCTCGAAGGAGTTCTACTTTCCGCTTTTCATAGAGCGAGGTCATCTCACTGAGGCGATCCCTCTGCAGCTTCTTTTCAATAATTTCCAATCGGATATCCATTAGAGTGATGGATGCAGATTCGACTTCGATTTCGTAGGCCTCATACTCCGACCGGGTCAATGCTCTTTTCTCGAGCAGAATCTGTGCCCTCCGAAGTCGATCCTCAGACCGGCTAAGGACTTCAGAAGCTGAGCGGATTTTTCGATTGAGTTGATCCAGGTCGATCTCAATCGAATCGAGGGTAGATTCCACATCCATCTTCTTCTCATCGAGATCGAATCTTTTAGAAAGAAGAAACGTGTCCGACTGTTCCATTGCGATCGCATCTTGGAGTTCATCGATCTCAGCGCTGGCCGATGCGATCTCGGCTTCGAGGGCTTCATCCGCAAGTTCCGCAACGATTTGTCCACTTTCAATGGCCATGTTCTTTTCCGCCGCGATGCGAATAATCTTTCCGCCGGTCTTTGGACCGACCTCCACCTCGTATCCCACCACCATCCCCGGGTAGGGTTTATCCAGTAACTCCCCAGAAACTCTAAAAACAACCAGGGCAATCGCTAGGCAGAAAAAGACGAAGAAGAGGGACTTCGTGATTGGGCGGATGGTGGGCGCCTGGTGAATATTTACGACCTCATTATCCATCGGTTACCTCTCCAATCCATAATTCCCATTGAGAATGCCAAGGTAGTCTGGTGACAAATCTCCGAGTAGGGAAAGTAAAATGAGTGTATTTTCCATGCGATCCTGTACAGCCGCTCGGTAATCAATCTCCGCTTGGATACGGTCTCGTTTAGCCTGCCTCAAACCCCTGGCCGGATCACCCTTTATCGCCTCTGGCATGGTTTCCACAGTCACCTCGGTCATTCGTTCACGTTCGATCGCTTGTTCGCGCAAGATTTCTTGGATTTTGATCTCTTCGCACGAGAGAAGATAGTCTTCATGAGCCTCTTGAATCTCTTCACGGATGGAATCTTTCATAGAAAGAATCTCATACTCTCTTGCTTGGCTGAGAAGTCTGAAACGGCGGTTTCTCGCTTCGTTCCTTCGTTTGAGGGAAAGTGGGATAGAGACTTCAAGGTCGAGACGAAAATCGTAGACCGAATCGTGCCTACCCTCATCCGCGTAGTCCCTGTCGAAATGGCCATACCGACTTGATAAACTTAGGTCGATCTCCGGTCGAACATTGGTGAACTCCGAACTCCGCCGATAGGATTCTTTGGCATTCAGGCTGGACTCGAGATCATCCCGCTGATTCCAGGCCCGGCTCACTAATTCGGAGACCGACATCTCATAGAAGTCGGTTACTTCCGGTAGATCGGGTGGTGCTAGCATATCCGGTTCGAGGTCGGGAAAACCCCAAAGGTCCCGCATGTAATCCATTCTCTTCTTCAGTTTGATTCGCAGTGACGAAATTCTCCTGTTGATGCTCGCAACTCTTCCCTTTTCTTCGAGCAGGTCGATGGTCAGGGCATCTTCTTGCTCCACCTTTGCTTCGATTACACGCAAGTTTTCTTTCTGGTACTCAAGTTCTTTCTGCGCAAGTTCGATCTCGATTCCATTGTAGTAGGCGCCAGTAAAAGCCATGGCCGCGTTTAGCGTGGACTCACGAAAGATTAAGTCGAAATCGGCGACATCGTCGAGCCGCTTGATCTTCTCTTGCTCGGCGTCCGCTTTTCGTTGACGAGTCTCTTCCAGAAATGAATTGCTCAACCCCATCATTACGTAATTCTCGCGTTCCTCAACACGAGCATATTCTCTCCTTGGAGACCTCCCCCTGCTCTCGTTTCTGGTTTCGAGTCGGTCTCCCTCGAGGATCTCCTGTCTTCCTCCGAGTTCGAGTATCCAGCCATCGCGATTGAGGAGCTGTTCAACATCTGCATCGGTTGCCCGCCATTCAGCTCGATACTGTTTGACCACGTAATCGGTTTCAATATATCGTTCCAGCGTCCCCTGTAGGGTCACGGTTCCGGGTTGAAGAGTCTCTTGAGCGAAAGACTGACCCAAAAGGGTTAGGAGTCCAAATGTGATACCTCCCGCCCAGCTCCTATTTCGTCGCATCCTGTTCATTTCTTGTGGGGATTGTGATGACTCTATTTCGCTTGGTGCCAACTGATGCGGTCAATATTCTCGTCCACCAGCTCATGCGTCAGCTCGTGTCTCTTGATTCCAGAACCCATATTCAACTGAAGATTCACCTCGGTCACTGTTCCTTCGCCCGATTTCCTTGCTTTTTTTTCGAAAGACACGAGTGAGTATTTAATCCGGTGCCTTGCCAATATGGGATCGATTCGCGCCATCATCGCATCATAGTCCAGGGCCGTCAGTCTGAGCACTGCTTCATCTCGACGATTCACGATGTGGAAGGGGAGTGCCTCGGGAAAGAGCCTTAATAATTGTGAGACAATCATTATCAGAAGCGTGCACAAAGTGGCAACCATCAATGCATCGCTACCGCATGCCATCCCCACCCCCAATGCCAGTATGAGCGTGCTCGCATCGCGAGGATCTGGAATCGCATACCGATACCGAACTACGCTTGCCGCACCGAGCAGACCCACTGCTCTTACGAAATCGCCGCCAATGATGATGATGAACATGGCACCGGCGATTGCCAGAAGAGAGTGAGCCTCAATAAGTTGGAGTCGATATCGATCGGGGGTTCTCTGGAATGAGAGCAAAAAGCCCAGGAACGCCGCAACAATCAATTGAGTTGCATGGTTGAGTGCGTCCGCCGTATCGAAGAGGCCGGGCTTAAAAAGTTGCGAAAAATCGAGTTCTGGCATGGAAGTTAGAATAGTGTTATGAGTCTCCCAAAGGAAGGTTCAACGACTTCCGCAAATGTTGCCTTTTGAAACCTAAGCCGATCTCATTCAGTAGATCCCACCTATTCGCACATTAGCAATAATAGTTAAGCCCCTTTTCAGGAAAAAAATCTGCTTTGATTCACCTGATTTTTGCTTGCAATGGTTCGTCGGTGGGAGTAGACTGACGATAGTTATTGAAAAGTGTTTTATTTTGAGTTGTGTTTTTTGCTTCCGTATCCCATTAACGGTGTCCGCAGAATAGATCGTTCTTTTTTCTGCCAGACCCGAATAGGAAGATCCGATGCGAAAAAGGTTCGTTGGACTAGGAAAAAGAATAACTGGAATTTTGATCCTTGCGATCGCCTGCCTTGTCTTTGCCTACCAGGCGCCCGAAATTGTCAAAAAAATTCCAAAGGTTGAACCCATTATCACCCCGCCCGCTTCCGCAGTTCCTGCCGATGCGGTGCCTGAGCCAGCTACAATGGCATTGGTTGGGTTGGGTGGTGCCGCGTTAGCCTACCGGAGAGCCAGGAAAAAACCGATCGATCGTTAGTCGGTCAGTTTTCTTTCTCTTTTCACAGCTAGGAGATTGGTGTGCCTTTCCTGTTGGCCTTGGAAACCTTCTTTAAGTTGTTCCAACCACGGCCCTGATTCATCTCGGGGAATCTCCTGAATGTCACCTCGATCTTCGTTCACATGGAACAATTTGAACTCTCGATCGAAAAAGAAACTGAGCACGTTGATAGGTTCCGTTCCTGATTTCTCCAATCCAGAAGGCCAAAATTCGAAGAAGATGCGAATCCCAGGGTTTCGATTTAGCAATTCATTCATTCCCTTGAGCGCCTCCCCTTCGGCCCCCTGAATATCCATTTTGATAAAGCTGACCAATCTATCTTTGAGGGGCTCGAAATCGTCGAGACGAATCGAATCGACTTCCAATGCGAAACGATGGCCATCCGGATCGAACATTCCATGGTCTCCCGAATTCTCGGGATTAAGAAAGAGAGAAGCACGATTGTTGACTGCTCCTACTGCGGCTTGCAGAACAGTCGCGTTCTCCACTCCATTCGCCTGGAGATTTTCGACCAACAACCGGTAAGAGTCTGGAAAGGGCTCAAACGAATAGACCTGTCCGGATGGGCCGACAAGGCGTGACATGATGAGAGTGAAAAGTCCAATATGGGCGCCGATATCGAGGACTATGTCTCCTTCCTGAATCCATTCCTTGAGTAGAGATCTTTCAAAAGACTCGTAGTCCGGTGAGAGGGATAGGTCGAGGGAGTCATGGGTGTCCAAATGGAGCGTGAAACCATCTACCTGAGCGGTCCTCTGTTTCAAGGCTTGCTTGAATTTTCGATAGATGGGTTTCAAGAAATGGGTGCGTTCGATCCCCAAAGGACGGAGCAGGGCGCGGATCGAATTGGATAGACCGAACAATCGCGAGGTCATCCTTCAACAAACCTCACAATGGAATATATCATACCGATCGACCAACCGATTTAAGATTACCTGTTCGCCGAATCCAGTACCCGCTGAACAATGGTGTCCGAATCGATTCCATCGGCTTCAGCCCGAAATGTCGCGACAATTCGATGACGCAGAACGGGGGCTGCCACGGTCTGAATGTCCTCTTTGGAAACAGCGTATCGTCCATTGAGAATCGCTCTAGCCTTGGCCGCCAGGATTAGATAGTACGAGGCGCGGGGTCCCGCCCCCCATGAGACATATTTGTTCATGAACTCTTCAAATTCCTCATGACGATCGGATGCTGGTCGCGTACTGGTAGCCAGATCGACTGCATACTCGACCAACTCCTCGGAGACCGGGACACGACGAACAAGAGCCTGCAACGAGAGCACTTCCTGGCCGGACAGTACGGCGGAAACCGATGGGTTATATGCGGAAGTATTCCTTTTTACAATTTCTACCTCTTCTCCTCTGGAGGGGTAATCGACCTTGAGCGAGAACATGAATCGGTCGAGCTGGGCTTCGGGCAGCGGATATGTCCCTTCTTGTTCGATCGGATTTTGAGTCGCGAGAACGAAGAACGGTAAGGGGAGCTCGTGATTCTCTCCAGAGGCTGTGACCATGTACTCCTGCATCGCCTCTAAAAGGGCGGCCTGTGTCTTGGGTGGAGTTCGGTTGATCTCGTCTGCCAGTACGACGTTCGCGAATACCGGGCCTTTGACAAAACGGTATTGGCGCTTCCCGGTCGATTGATCTTCCTCAATGATTTCGGTTCCGGTGATGTCGGAGGGCATAAGATCCGGAGTGAATTGAACTCGTTTGAACGAGATCTGAAGTGCGTCCGCGAATGTGCGTACTAACAAGGTCTTTGCCAAGCCGGGGACCCCGATGAGCAAGCAGTGGCCACCCGAAAGAAGGCAGATTAACAAATTCTCAATGACCGCATCTTGCCCAACAATCACCTCTCCGATCTCCTTTTTTAGGCGATCGGTCTTATCCCGAAGGTCCTTGACCAGGGCAACATCGTCTTGTTGCGTTTCAACGAGCGCTTCTTGCGACATTCATGAACTCCAAATTAGGTTTCTCATCTGATCCTGTCCCCCTCCAAAACCTGAGCAGGTGGACCAGAGCCTGTTAATTGTATCCGGATTGATTACTTTGGGGAACTATATCCGCTCAGTACAGAAATCTACCTCAGTACGACTTCATCGATCTGTGAATGTGTAATCGCAGAGCGAATAGAATATTTCCTTGATACTTGATGAACTTGCAGACTTCTATCCTGTCTCATCGAGAGATTCAACCGCATTCTGGTAGCAATCAGGACAAAGACCATGGCTAATCTGTGAGTCACTGTGATGCTTTAAATATGTGTCGACGTCTGTCCAATATCCTTCGTCTTCACGGACCTTCTTGCAACCGCTGCAAACCGGAATGAGACCACGCAGATCCTTGATGGTGGTGAGGGCAGATTGGAGGTCATTGATCAGTTGATCACGTTCTTCTTCGGTTTTCTTCCGCTTAATAACATTGAAAATGACTTCCGGGAGGATTCTCACATAGGCGGATTGTTGGTCTTTGATCACATAATCGTATGCTCCCGCGCGTAATGCGGAAACAGCGGTGGCTTCGTTACCTCCGCCAGTGACAATAATTGCCGGCGTATCATAACCCTCGCTGATGAGATCGATTCCTGATCCATCCCCCAATTGGTTGTCGACCAGGACAACATCGAACCGATTGGATTCGATGAGATCTCGTGCATCACGAATGCTCCCCACCGATGTTAAGTCAAAAAGAAGGTGGTTTTTCTTCACCAACCTTTCGAGAGATTTGCGGTCGACCGGATCATCTTCGACATGCAGGATCTTGATTGTTTCAAAATTCATCTGTCCAAGAAATCAAACCTTTCGCAGGCAGTCCAGTAGTTGCGGAGGTGATTTACTTTCTCCGCGAATTGATCGTGTTCAAGCGGTTTCACCATGTATCCGGAAGCACCCAATTCGTAACTCTTTTCAATATCTTCTTTCTCTCTAGAGGTAGTCATCACAACCACGGGAATTCGTTTGTGTTCACTTTGCGACTTAATGGTCCCGAGAAATTCGAGTCCACCCATGACAGGCATATTTAGGTCGAGAATGATTAAGTCAGGTAAATCTTCCCTTTGGCAAGATTCAAGGAACTTGAGTGCCTCCATCCCTTGGTTGACGACATGGAGGTTCACCGGATCCGAAGATTCACCGAACACACGTCTGAATCCGAGGACATCCACTGAATCGTCTTCAACCAATAGAACATCGATTTCTGACTTCATACGACACGCTCCTGATGGTTACCCTATCAGAATTCTCTCTGCATCGAATCCCCTGGGATGCTAAAATGGAAGGTCGATCCCAGATTTTCGTGGGAATCAAGCCAAACCTCCCCCCCAAACCTCTCCACCAATTTCTTCACGATAGCCAACCCGATCCCCGTTGATTCCTCGTCGTCTCGTGGTTTGAGGCTTTGGAACACCTTGAATATTCTATCGTGATGGGCTTTCAGGATCCCAGGACCGTTGTCCTCGATTGAAAAGACCCAGAACCCCTGTTTTTGTTGGACGGAGACTTTGATTTGAGGATTTTCTTTCGGAACGAATTTTAGCGCGTTGGATAGAAGGTTCTGAATAATCTGTTGAAAGGCAGTCTCCTCGTACCGAATGATGGGGAATTCTCCCACCAATCGAATACAATTCGGCTGGGCGGGTTGAAGATCTTCAATGACATCTTCAATAAGATCCCGGCTTGAGTGATTTTTGACAGTTGGCTCTTCGCGACCCGCCCTCGAGTATTTGAGTATTCCATCGATGAGGTCATTCATACGCGTAACACGACCCTGGAGCAGACTCAGGTTTTCAAGACTATCAGGTGGCAGATCCTTAGAGTCTTCCCTGATGTAAGTCGACAGTGATGAGATGCCCCGGAGCGGGGCCTTTAGATCATGGGAAACGATATAGCAGAAGTTGTCTAGTTCCTCATTAGACTTTCGAAGATGTTCATTTAATGTTTCCTGCTGATGGGCATAATCTCTTTCGCGTTCCAGGGCTTCGATACGCTCCGTAATATCCAGCACCGATCCTAGGACCATCTTCTTTCCACCGGATTGAATCGGGTTCAATCCGATTTCCACTGGAAACTCTTTCCCATCCTTCCTGACACCAAAAAGATCTCGGCCAACTCCCATCGGTCTTGCGTGGGGATTCAAAAAATATTCATCTCGATAAGTCGAGTGTCCTTCTCGGTATCGAGCGGGAAGGAGCATCTCCACAGGTTGACCCATCATTTCGTCGCGATGGAATCCAAACAAGTTCTCCAATTCGCGATTAACCATGACTATTTTTCCACTCTCATCGATCAGAACGAGTCCATTGGGGGCCGACTCTAGAACAGTCCTGAGTAGTTCCTCGGTCTTCTTGAGTTCGATATTGGACTGGGCCAATCCGGGGAGTTCCAATGCTTTCGGTAGGATTCCAACTAGAGCGAACACTGTAGCCCATGATACGGTGGCGGTAAGAAACTTGATCACACCCGACACCCGGTAGACCGGGTGCCAGAAAATCAAGGCCTCGACCAGGTGAACAGCCCCGCAACAGAAAATAAAAGCGCAGAATAGCCAATAGAGATTGGAATAGGGCAACTCTTTCTTTTTGAGTGCATAGAACACGATGACAACAGGTATGGCGGTGTAGGCTGCCCAGGTCCCGATATCGGACAGGATGTGCAGCCACCCCTCGAACCCAGTCCAATTACCACAATCCCATCTAGGTGGATAATCTGATGTATCGAAAAGCTTTTTCAGAAATTCCAACATATCCCCCCCCTCTAAATGTGGTTGTTCTGTGGTTATGGTATACCCATTGGAATCTATCATGAAAATCAAAAGGAAAGGAACTCTTTCTATCAAAAAGCCTGTCTAGTTCGCGAGGCACCCATTTGACTGAAAAATCCACCCCCCCCAAAATCCCCTTGCCAATGAGAGTGCGGGTCTGGATGACAAACCTCGCTCTGGTCGTGTCTAGTCTGGCAGTTGCATTACTTCTTACTGAAGGCATTATCCGATTCTTTTTTCCAATCAAACAGAATGAGGGGCATCTCCTGGAAGACCTCTCCGGCGACCCCATTCAATATCGTCTCATCCCTAGAGTGGACGCCATTTACTATGGGGCTCCAGTCACTGTGAACTCCAATGGTTATCGCGGAATGGAACTTCCCAACGCGACCTCAGAAGAGGTCTTGCGCGTGGTAGTGGTTGGGGATTCGATGACTTTTGGAAATGGTGTGGGGGAGAAAGAAACCTACCCGTATCAATTGGAAGAATGGTTTTCCGACCACGCCTCAGGTTGGTCCGCCAGTTCGGCCAATCTGGGAGTGCCCTCCTATAACACTGAACAGGTCGCGATACAGCTCGAAGAGATGGGACTGCCCCTTGAACCGGACCTGGTGATCTATGGTTTCTTTGTCAACGATGCGGCGCCTAAAGGGACCGCCATCAGTTGGGCCAGACCCGATCCAGGGATCATCCAATCTTTGACAGAGGGTTCGTACCTGATTCGATTTCTTCAGAACCAAATCCCTCTCCTTTTGACTACGGTAAGGAAGGGGTTGGGGATCACCGCTCGGTCCGAGGGATATATCGAGTATTTTCGTGAAGGAACGCCCACATGGAATGCCTGCCAAAATTCGCTCCAGTCAATGAGGAACCTCTGCCAAGATGCGGGAATACCTTTTGCCGTGGTCTTGATTCCATTTTGGGTGGATTTCGAGAACTACCCTTGGGAAGACTGTCACAGGATTGTCGCCGATGAACTCGAAGAACTGAATGTCCCCGTCCTCGATCTTGCACAGGCTTGGGCCGACGAGGGTGTGAATGGCAGGGATTATTGGATCGATATCCATCAGTCACACCCCACAGGCGAGGGATACCGGTTGCTTGTCGACACGGTCGGACCTTTCTTGCTTGATCAAGTCTGGCCCCAGTATTCCCTCCACGAAAAATTCCCGATTCAAGAAAATGAGAGGTAGAACTTGACCCCTCTCTCCAGAACGCTCAAAATTGTCTTCAGTCTGGGTTTTGGTTTTCCGAGGAAACCCAATGCCCTGAATCTTTGTGGAGGTTTCAAGATGTCTTTCCCCTTATTCCGCAAGTCTTTTTTTGTAGGAATTCTCGTTTCCCTACCTTTTGTTTTCGCGTCCTTCCAGGGTGTTTCCGCCGAAGATGCCAAAACCGAGGAAACCAAGTCCGAAGAAGCCAAGGAAGAGCCCTTGGGGCTTCCCCATTGTCCGGTCCATACTGACGCTCTCGTCAATTTCCGAGTCTTTAGCGATACGGGAGAAGATCGTGTCTTCTTCTGTTGCGAAGGATGTAAGTCGGCGTTTGACAAGGAACCCGACAAATTTGCCGAGGGAGTCCAAAAACAGCGCGAACATCTCGGAAAGTTGGACAAGGTCCAAACCAAATGCCCTGTAACCGGAAAAGAAATCGACCCAGGCGTTTGGTTCGAATACAAGGGGGAAAAACTCGCTTTTTATGATGGTTTCGCTTGTGGAGATTTTCTTAAGGACGATCAACCCTTCGTTTCGAACCTCAAAGATTGTTACACCTACCAAGCAAATTGTCCCGTTTCTGGGAAACCGATAAATATTCGTAAATCTTTTACCACCGAAGATGGTCTCACGGTCTATTTTTGTTGTGGAAACTGTTGCGCCGCGTTTGCCAAAGACCCCGGGAAGTACGCCGGTGCGATGAAGGAGTTGGGTTACCCGATCGAGGCGAAAGCCAAGGAAGCGGCCGAGAAACCGGAATCCGAAGCCCCCGATCCTGAACCAGAGCCCAAACCGGAGCTCGCCAAGTTCGAGGGTCTTCCTCCTTGTGCAGTGAATCCCGGAAGCAAAGTGGATTTCACAAAATTCTTCATCACCGATGACGGTCCCGTTTACTTCTGCTGCGGCAATTGCTGCGCTGCTTTCGCCAAAGACCCTTCAAAACATGAAGAAGGCGTGAAGAAACAACGAGCGCATTTGGCGTCACTGACCCACATCCAAGTCGCTTGTCCAGTATCAGGGAAGGCTCTCGATCCGGAGGTCACCAAAGATTTCGATGGCCAAACTATCGGATTCTGCTGCACAAATTGTTGTGCCGAATATGCCAAGGACCCTGCCAAATATGCCCAACAGCTGGTTGCCAACTTCACCTATCAGGCCAAATGTCCTGTCTCCGGAAAACCGATTGATCCCACCGTTTCCTTCGCCCTGGACCAGGGTGGGAAGGTCTATTTTTGTTGCACAAATTGTTGCGGAGAGTTTGCGAAAGATCCTGCTAAGTATGCCGCTCAGGTTAAAGACCAGGGATACAATCTCGATTTCTCTGTGAAGAAAGAGGAGACCGAATCTGATGAGCCGACTCCACAAAAAGCGGAGGCTGAGGCCGCTGTGGATGAACCGGGTCTCCCCAA
>JAJDBZ010000158.1 GCA_029261095.1 Candidatus Omnitrophota bacterium
ACAACCGATGGCCGCGTTCTCTTCGCGATCCCCTGGCATGGGCACACATTGCTTGGGACCACCGACACGCCGCTCGACGATGTCCCGATAGAACCCAAACCGTTCGAAAGTGAAATCGATTTCATTCTCGAAACCGCCGACACATATTTGCACAAGACACCCTCTAAAGAGGATGTCCGCAGTATTTTCGTCGGAATTAGACCACTCGTAAAAACCGACGAGTCGGAGAATACCGCTGCGCTTTCACGCGACCATACCATCCATATCGCTCAATCTGGATTAATGACCATTTGTGGGGGTAAATGGACCACTTATAGACGGATGGCTGAAGATGCGGTGAATCACGCGGCCACATTGGGACAGCTCGAAGAATACTCCTGTCCGACGCGTTCGTTACGCATTCATGGATATGATAAGGAAGAACAAGACAATGGCGCTCTTTCTGTTTACGGCACTGACGCTGAGGGTATCCGCCATTTGGTTCACGACGATCCTACGTTAATGGAAAATATTCACCCTGAACTTCTCAATATTCGTGCGGAGGTGGTTTGGGGTGTTCGACATGAAATGGCAAGGACGGTCGAGGACATTCTGAGCCGTCGGACCCGAGCATTGCTTCTCCACGCCCGCGCTGCGCGCGAATCGGCACCCGAGGTCGCTAAAATACTGGCAACGGAGTTGGACAAGGACTCGGGATGGTGCGAGGACCAGGTGGCCTCGTTCGAGAAACTGGCCGCATCCCATCTCCCCGTTTAATAGGGATCCCCGTCATTGCTTTTGGTTTGATGAAAAATAGTCTAGAATGAGTCTGGATCTATTTCCTGGCTGGGATGATTCACATTTTCCTCATTTGAGGAGGACCCTTACGGTGTGTTGCTCGACTTCTCGCGGAGTGGTCAGAGGCTTTCTGACCGCTCTGAGCATTGCTTTTATCCTATTTACGACTTTTTGTTCCCCCATCTTGGCTCAGGATGTTGTACCACAACTTGAGGAACCAGCCACCGCCATCATGATGGACCCGGTATTTGCGCCGGGGAGCATGTCAAATTCATTTCACATGACCCCGCGCATTTTTTACGATGGGAGGATCTTGAAACCGGGTGACTTCGATTTCGATTTTGGTATCGGAACCGGAGGAACGGATTTTGACAAAACCAGGAAAGGTCTCCGACTCCGCGAGGACTCCGAAATATCCTATTACGCCGATCTGGGATATCGCTTTGGGTTATTCGAAGATCTGGGTCCGCTTGCGATCCCATCGGAAATCTATACACAGCTCCCCCTTATTTTTGGCGACAATGAGATTGCTTCCCAGCGATTTGAAGTGGGGGAAAAAGGAGGAAATTCTCCCATCTACGACTTGGACGAGAGTTTTGGATTCGGGAAATGGGTTTGGGGATTAAGGTTTGGGCTCATCCCAGAAAGCAGCTGGGCTCCTCGAACAGTATTGGGCGGAAGTGTAGGGTTTCCGATCGATGATTCGATCGCCTCCGACTCAACCGATTTTGATGTTCGATTGACGTTCGACAAACACCTCGGATCATTCCTGATCGGTACTCTTTATGGCGGTTTCCTTTTTCCCGGTGACGGGAAGGATGTGCTCACTGATGCAGGGGCCGATGAGGAATCAAACGTCCCGTATGCGGGCCTACTCTTTCAGACCGATATTTCCAAAGTCGCAGGCGGGAGAAATACCTGGCTCCATTTTGGTGGATCCTGGAGGGATACACTTTACGATTTCGGAGACCTCGGTCCGAGCTACGCCGAAGACGAATGGAGAGGCACGGTTGGCGTCACGTTCGACTTGGGTTGGTGGGGATGCTGTGTCGGACGTCCTCAAGGAATGGTTGGAATGAACTACAACATTGACGGTGGTCCAGAAGACGGTGAGGTTGAACTCGTAACTCGGTTTCGATTTCCTTATTGGACGGGAAAACATTGGCCGTGCAACTGAATCTTCATTGAAAGATCATTTGAGGTATCCAAGGGCTTGAAGTTCTTGGACCTGTTCGCTATTCAGTTCGACATGATCGATTTCACCCTCGGATTCCCTCTGCATTGCCATGATATCGAGTGTTTGTCGGAGTCGTCCAAACTCTTCAGAGGCAGGAATAGGAGGGTCATGAATGAGATTTGTCTCCTCATAAGGATCGGTCTTCAAATCAAAAACCGCCCGTTCCGGCATGTACTTTTCGTTTAAGGGTGATTCGTGGGGATTCCTGTTCTCCATGAGTTTGAGGAAGCCCTGGTACATCGCATAGTTCCCTCCGTATTGTGCATAGGTCCTTCTTTCAAATTCGCTTTCCGGGTCCCTTATGAGTGGCATTAGAGATTCGCCCTGCCAATGTTCCGGTATAGGCAATCCGAGGTAATCGGCGATAGTTGGAGCAATATCCACCAGACTGACTCTTTCTTCGATGGATCGACCCGCAAATTTATCATCGGGAAAATGGATGAGTAGCGGGATGTGTGTCACTTCTTCATAGACGGTCCATCCATGTCCCCAAAATCCATGTTCACCAAATGCTTCCCCATGATCAGACATGAGAATAACAAGCGTATTCTCGAGCAGTCGCTTTTTCTCCACCGTGTCGAAGAATTCCCTGAGTTTTTGGTCAACGAAGATGATCTGGGCATCGTAAAGGGCTTTTGCATAATCTCGATCCGCGCGGGTTAATTCGACGACTCCCGCGTTTGTGGCAAGCACGATTTCATAATTTGGAACTGCGAAGTCGACTCTTGAGGGCGCCATCGAATCCAGCAAAAACCGATCACGAAACGGATGTGGAGGCATATAAGGATCATGGATATCAAAGGTATGCAGAAATAGAAACAGTGGAGAAGTTCGGTCCCTCTGTTCAAGATAAGTGATGCATTCAGGAAGAATCCTATGGAAACCGCCCCCTTTTTCCTGGTAACCCTGAAACCCTTGGTACATCCCATAATGATGATGAAGAAATCCCCGATCGACAAACGCCGCTGTTTCATAGCCACGGTTGCAGAGATATTCTGAGAGTGTGTCAGTATGGGTTGGAACCGATTGGAAATCATGAACGATTCCATGACGATTGACATACTGCGATAAGAACAACGAAGTGTGTGCGGGCAATGTCCACGAGGCTGTTGAGTTCGCATTGGTGAACCTGACCCCGTCTTCTTCAAAATAGTCTCGCATCCAGGGAGTGGTCCCGCGTGGGTACCCGAGACAAGAAAGAGAGTCACCTCTGAGTGTATCAAGGGAAATGAGAATGATGTTGGGGCGATTTTTCGGCGTCGGCTCAAACTGTTGGTGTTGGAGGATTTCGTTCGGAAAGGTATTCTCGAATATAAGTCGGTTTAATTCAGCGGGACCATCCGCAGCGCCATCATCCCCTCCTGATCCCACCAGATCGTAGACTTCCTTTGGAAAACTCGAACTCTTGAAATAGTCTTTGGAGTAGAATTTTGGATCGGCCAGGACATTGTTCAGTGATTCAATCAATATCTCCTTCGAGGAATCTTCGATCTCCCCTGCCGGATCGACTCTGCCAAGGAGGACACGGGATTCCCAATCCATCGATAACCAGATCCTTCTTTCTGGTGTGGGTGATTTCTTGAGCCCTGATTGGATAAGTTTTTCTAAAAGCCCGTTCCAATCGAGTATCTCTTCAGCCGTGAGCGATGGCCCAAAATCTTTCAGATTTGGAGGAGGAAAAACGGCCGGTTCTCCAATATAAAGGGGGGCGGGAAGGATTGAATCGTCAGCACCTCTCGATTCGATGACGACGGAGTGCTCACCCTCCATCATGTCCGAAAGGGGTATTCTGACTCCTTCTCTCCACAACGGTTGGTCCAACTCGGCTCGAGTTTTCTGAACTTGCCAGGGTTGTAGAAATTGGTCGTGAATTCGTTCGTTTCCTATGGGTACCCCCTCGATTGTCCCCTCCCAGATCTTCGTACGGATTTCGTCGTGTTGGTGAAAAACACTTATTGTTCCCGACAGCGGTGTATCTGGGTCGAACCGATTCTGAATGCCCGGATAGAATTTTAGAATACTTCCCTTTTTCGCCTTGATTCCGATACGGAATTCGCTTGGTGACGGAAGAAAAAGACTCGTTCTCACTAAACGTTGTATTTCGAGTGGGTAAACCCATCGGGAATCTTCATCATAGACGTTCCAGGGTGACTCAACCCACTCTTG
>JAJDBZ010000159.1 GCA_029261095.1 Candidatus Omnitrophota bacterium
GACCGTAACCTGCGATCTCGGTGGGTGGCATCGCGATTTTCGCCCCAGACTCAGCCGCCGCCGCGACAGAGGCCTTAATATCTTCCACGAGAAGATAAGGCCGCACCACCGGCTCCTCTGTGTCGCGCAGCGGTCCTCGGATGCCCAACATCCCACCGTTTTTGAGACTGGCGGTGCGTGCGCCGCCCAAGTTCGGATCGGGGTCGCCGAAAGCGACGCCATGCATGTTCGAATAGAGCGCGCACGCCTCGTCAACTTCCGGTGTGACTATTTCGAGATAATGAATTTCCATTGCATTCCCCTTCTCAGCCTTCCCATCCCGCACGTTCGATTGATTGTCGATGGGGGCTCCTTGGCTATGCGCTCCAATATTCCAAATGTTTGGGCCTGGGAGCGCGAAGAAAGCCAGTCCCGCGCCCAAGACTTTTCGTCGATCGATCCCAGAAATCTTCATTAAGCCAACTCCACTATCTTGGGCAACGACGAGTAGGTCGCCCCGCTATCGACCAAGAATCTAGTATTGGCCTTTTCACCAGTGTGTCCCTCGAGGGTTTTTTCGATATGGGTGATGCCCATGGTGTGTGTGGCTCCTCTAAGTATTGTTCATTCTAACAGAGTTCTTTTCCTGCGCCGAGAAAGGAATCTCTAACCAAGTTGAGCCATTCTTCCTGGTCTATGCGCCTATACGCTCTCTCTTGCCGGGGATGCCATTCGCGACATCCACCCAATTGCCCTCTTTAAAAGACCTATAATTCTTGAAGCAGCATGGTAAACCTGCCGCATGTATTAGATTGGGGCGGTCCATCAATTGAAAATGGAGGTGCGGAGCCGTCGAGTTCCCCGAATGACCGACTTCCGCCAACACTTGTCCCTCCGACACTTTCTCTCCACCCGCGACCTTGATCGAACCGTTCCTCGCGTGCGCGATAAGGGAATAAACGTCATCTTCATTCTTAAGGATGATGTAATTCCCGAGGACAGGATGCAGTTCCTCGTTGGAATTGGCGTGGAAGAAAAAGGCGTTCGCTATGACGACGGACAAATCGCGAACGATGTGAACGGGATTTCTTTCTTTTAAACCGTCTCTCCCCTCGATGACTTCGCCGTCAAATGGAGCGTATATGGGTTGCGACCAACAATACGTATCCCGGAGGTCGACACCGAACAGTAAACTCCGAGCGACCGGCGTTTTGTAAAATTTGTATCCCTTTTCTTGACTCCAATCTATCTGACAGAAATCGTACGAGTATCTCTGCCCGAACTGGTCAGTCCCATGACTTGGGATCTTGTGACCCGGGGTGTTGACCGCGCACCATTCTCCGGAAAGAGGGAAGCGAACAGAAATCGGTTCGGCTTGTTTTGACGTCACGCGACTATTCCCGAACGAGGGCACGGTTCTCCTCCGTCATGGTGACTTTGATTTCCTTGACCTCCCCGTCTTCTTTCTCCAACCCCAGAGTCACTTCCCAATCCGGGTTGTGGCCCATCTTCGAAAGGAGATCCACCAGGTCTTCTCCAAGACGCTTGCGTGCTCTGTCGCCGAATTCCTCATTTGCGAACTCCATGATGCGGTCGATTGGGATACCATCGATCGAGACAAGGGGAGACCAGTTTTCATTAACCAGGACGATGGGCCGGTCGTTTTCCCAGCGGACTCCCCTATAAGGCGCCACCTTCGCGTAACCGTCCTCGGTCGCCGGCTTCAGGTCCGTGTTCTCTCTGACAAACGTCTTGATCATTCGCTCGCCCATCCCGTCGACGTTGATGCTCGCGTTCGACAATGCGAAGACTCCAAACTGGCAATCCTCGGTAAATCCAAGATAGCTCTTGTATCCCCCGGTGCCGCCGTTGTGCCAGAGGATGTGTCGCGAAAGGTCTCTCTCATCATCGCGTATCCAATTCATACCCATCGACCGATAATCGTTTTCTTTGTAAATCTCCTGGTGCGACAACTCGATCGCCGCATCGAAGGGTGTGGAAACCAAACCCATGTTCGCCTTCAGGAATTTCATCATGTCGGTCCCCGTCGAACGGATGCCGCCCGCGCCGGCGAGATGATTCGGCAGCCACCATTCGGAGCTTCCCATCGCGAGCATCATCGGTCCCGCTTTCGCGGTGGTCCGATAGCCATCGGCGAAATGTTCGTCGTGCCATTCATCGTTCGTGATGACCGTCCGGTCCATCCCTAGTGGCCCGCACAGTTCGGTCTGGAGAAGCGTCTCGTAGTCCGTTCCGTTTTGTGTGGCGAGCAAAAACCCAAGAAGCCCAACCGCGAAGTTCGAATAGAGGCGGTCTGTCCCCGGTTTGAATTCCAGCTCGACCGTTGAAAGGGCTTCGCGGAATACCTCTTCGCTGTAGCCGCCGTAGGGATCGCCGCCAAACAGGGGCTTGAAGACATTGGTAATCCCCATCAGATTATCGGGAAGTCTCGGGATTCCCGATGTATGCGTGGTCAAATGGCGAAGGGTGACCTCCCGAGCCGATTCGGAAAGAGTCCAACCCTGGGGCAAGAGGTCCATGATCGGATCGTCGAGGTTCAGCTCTCCGTTCTCCACCCTCTTGGCCAAGAGGATGCCGGTAAAAACTTTTGAGATCGAACCGATTTCAAAAACCGTATCGGCATCCACTGGCTCAGATCCGCCCAAGCGGCGATTCCCGAAACCGAGAAGAACCTCTTGGCCATCCGCGACAGCGCCGACGATCATTCCCATGTGTGCTTCCCGCTCGAACTCCCGCTCAACGGTTTGGGTCACGATTTCGGCGAGTGAGCCATCCGCCTCCGTCGGCGGTTCGGCGACCGGCTTGCCCCCAAAGTGGAAATCCGAAAACCAGAGCGTTGCAAACCCAAGGATGAGCAAGAAAGAGCTGCCCAAGACGCCTGCGGTACGCTGTTTCGCGAGATTGGGTTTGGGCTTCGCATCGGAGGGTGGTGACGATTCGGAGTTACCCGACACTCCCGAAGAAGGCATTGTATTTTCTTCGTTTTGACCGGTATTGAAGAAGACGGAAGTGAAAGTCCAAACCCCGATGGCCAACCAGAATAGACCCATGCCGGGGAGGAAGAACGCGGACATATCGAGGGTAAACGCCCCCAACAGAGTGGCGACTCCCAAGGCGAACCAGAAGAATCCGTCGATGAGTCCGCCCAATCCCTTGAGTCCGAAGCGAGAACCTCCTTCCGTTTCGGATTTCGAGATCCCTTTGCGTATCACGGAAATGAATTTCCATGCCCCAATCACCACCCAGAAAATGCCCACACCTTTCAGTATCAAGTTATCCATGTCAGGTCTGAAAAATCCTTTCGAGAGTGTCGCCCTCTAGATCTCTTCGCCAATCAGGTTCTCGCGCAACTCCGAGAGTTCCCTCTTCCTCGGTTCCAGCTCCGTTCGGACATACCGTTGGTTGATGTAATAGAGAAGCCCAAACACCACCACGATGGCCAGATAAGATACCGCGAAATCCCATCGGGTCTCCCAGAGTTGATCGGCGTTCTCCACCGCGCCCGACTTATGCATCATCCGTTGAAGATAGACGCAGAGAAAGGCGATCCCAGGCGGGAGCAAGTACCACCAAAGGATATTCTTCAAGAGCCAGATCTGGTTTTCGATTTCCGACATCGACCGATCCAAGAAAGAGGTGGAGGGGGCGGTGGGATTGGTTTTCTTTTTCCACCAGAGGCGGTTCGCCACAAAGAAACCGGCATTCCAGATGCAGGCGACCGCGACGAGGTACCAGGTCCAAACATGTTGTCCGCCACCCTTGGCCGAAGTGATTCCGTAATAAACGAAGATCGGCGCGCACAAGAGGTGAATGCCAATCTCGAGAATATCCCTCCGAAGGACCGCGTGATTGAAATCGCGTTGCTTCTTGCGAACCAGATTCAACAACCATTCTTTATCGATCTTCACGGTCGACGGTTCCTCCTCGTTATTCCAGATTTCTTGCAAGGGATCGTGCGTCATTTCGCCCTCCTTGCGTATTCTTCGGCCAGACGGCTTTTCAATCGGTTGAGCCGCACACCCACATTCGATTCCGAGAGTCCGAGAATCTCGCCCGTGTCGCGGTAACTCAGGTCCTCCAAATAAAGCAACACGATCGATCGGTCGATCTTGTTCAATTTCCGAAGCGATTCATAAAGCCAAGTCAGATCTTCGCGATCCTCTGCGGCCTTGGCTGGCGTTGGCCCAACCCCGCCGATTTCGGTCTCAACCTCTGACGCATCGGTCTGTTTCGGATGTTTTCCCTCTTTCCGCTTCCAAACGAAGGCGGTGTTCAGTGCCACTTTGTAGATCCAGGTCGAAGGTTTGGATCGACCTTCGAATGAGGGGATCGACATCCACAGTTGCAGCGCGATCTCCTGAAAGAGATCGTCCTCATCGTGTCGGTGGAATGCATAGGCGCGAACGATCTTAAGGATCACGCCACCATAATCATCGATCCACGACTTAAAAAGTTTGTCTCGATCCACTGCCTCGATTAGATTTGAATCCTTTCACTCTTATATGTGACACGAAACGAGGATTCCTTACAAACTATTTTCGCCGCCCTGAGGTTGGGGAAGATCGGAGGCTGGGGATAGGAGGGGTGTTGGGGGGGATGTGGATGGCGGCAGCCGGACGGTTCAGCGTGAGGTTTTGGCTATTTCTTTTCGTTCACCCTCGTGAATTGCAGCATCTCCATAATCTCACTCGCGTGTTCGGTTGTGGCCAGTTGGCCCAGCAATTTAAACGCTGCTTCGTAGCTGACGACGCCACCATTGGAGGTGATGACATGGCCATCGACTACAACATTCTTGTCAAATTGAACGTCGACATTCGGATAGGACTCCTTCAAAACGCCTTCGCCTCCCGCCCATGTGGTGGCCTTCACCCCGTCAAGGAGACCCGCATGGGCCAGGAGAAACGCTCCCGAACAATTGCTGGCTAGCCAAAGAACCTCTTGTCCCTTGGTCCGGATGAAACTCATGATCGCTTGGTTTGAGGTCAAACCCTCAAGATCGTAGGTTCCCGGGACAATGAGGACATCGAGTTTCATTTCGTCGTAGATGGTCGCATCCGCGATGATCTTGAGTCCTTCGGCTGTTCGGATGTACTTGTTTTTCGTTCCCGAAACAAGCATCACTCGGTAGGTTGAGAACCATTCCTTCTCCGATGCCGCTCCGAATACCTCCATGGGGGCCGTGACTTCACTGGTCAGGACATCGTCAAAAGCCAGGATGCCGATTGTGGAGGTTTTGGCGGCATCATCGGTAGGCCTAGCCGGTTGGGCGAGAACCATCACAATCAGGAACACTCGAAGCTTCATTCTCATAACATCATCATTCCTTCTTTGTTTTTGGCGAAACAATCATTAGAGAGACCCGCAATAGACGCGTCACGATTCTTGGTTTCTAACCATATCGCACCCCTGCGGATGCTCAACTATCGGAGCGTCAAGCCCTGCGATACCAATTGGATCGAATCGGGGGAATGATCCTTGTATGTTTTTCGGGGCCGCAAAAGAACCCTCTCCTGGGTCCTGTCCGCCGAATGGATCACGATTCAAGATGTGGCGGTAGATCACCGAGCGCCCCCTACTAGAACAGAATCCCGTGCCAACGACCTCTCACACCGATTCAACCATCCTCCTCCAAAGGCTCCCGTGGGACCATCTTAATCAGAAAAGGGATCGAAACCATCAGCATGATCGTGGTCAACCATCCCATCCGAATATACCCCGTCGTTTCGGAGGAGCTGTAAACATACCCCATCAGAGTCACACCACTCGCTGCGATCAGGTAGTTGATAAAGTTCCGAAGCGCCAGAAGGTGCCCCAAGAGCTCTTCTTCTATCAGCCGAGTGGTCAGTGCATGGTAGGCCGAATACCTTCCAGCTGTTACGAATCCGACGGCCGCAAACAGGAGAATCACCAAAGCGACGCTCTCCTCAATGTAAGGTAGTATGCAAGTGACGCTTCCCAAAATAAAAGTTACAGCCACGAAGAAAGGTTTCTTTCCAATCCGATCGCAAAGCCAACCGCCGACAGGCGATCCCAACAGGATCGGTAGACCCCCGATGAGGAAGACCACGCCACGTTCTCGGGTGTTCATCCCATGGACCGACTCGAGCCATTTGCCGAAGAACTGAATCATCCCCATCACTCCGAAAGTGAACAGCGATTGAACAATGACCAAACCCCAGAACCCTCGGTTTCTCAACACCGACCGGTAGTCGCGCCAAGACCCCGCGACACTTTGGTGCGCCGGATCCCCGCGCAGAGTATAGGCGGAGTGAACCGAACCGATCACCGCGAGGACGGCGAGAGAGTAGAGAAGACTTTGAAGACTTAACCGGGAAACGAATTGAGTGACCATGAAGGGCCCAAATGTGTTTCCGAGAAAAAAACCCGTGCCGATGAGTCCCATTACTTTTCCTCGACCCATATATGGAATATGGAGACCGATGTAGGTGGTGAGTGCTAGTGAGGCTGCGGCACTCCCCGCTCCGACAATGGTGCGTGCGAGAAGGAAGAAAGTGAAATTGCTGGCAAGTGCTCCCGCCAGCTCACCGACCGCGACTAAAGTGATGGCCGCGACAAGAACGTTCCGGCAACCGACTCGATCTGCGAGAATCCCCGCGATCAAAGTCATGGACGCCGCACCCAGAAAATAAGCTCCGGTTATCTGTCCACCGTAACGAATGTCGACACCAAAGTATTCAAGGAAATTTGGAAGAAGCGGTGAGATCATGGCCTGGTCGGAGACGGTGATGACGGTGATCCACCATCCGACCCAGATGAGCGGGTAGGGATTCTCAGATTTTCGGGTGGGTTGACGTGGAGTATCTGGAGGGGGTGAAGTTGGCTCGGGGGGAAGTGCGAAATGAGTGCTGGTTGAACCCGAGTCCGTGGGTTCAGACATTCACTTCTTCTTCCTCGGGGGCGCGGACAATGCCCAGTTCGTGGTTGGCGATGTCGGCTGCATCGATCACACCGGCTGCCGCGACACCCGAAGCGACCGCGATCGTCTCCTTAATTTCGTCGAGAGAGATCCCCATGTTGACCGCTTTACGAAGGTGGCCTCTCAAACATCCGCGGCATCCAATAGTGGCCGAGACCCCGAGAGCTATCAACTCTTTCGTCTTCTTGTCTAAGGCATTCGATTTGAAAGTGGCCTTGTAGTATTGCTTATAGTGTTTCTTGGCTTCCTCTTCGATGAGTGCCATGGAAACCATCTTGCCGTTTGGTTCGGTCATTCTTTCAGGGTCCTCAGGTGATGAAATAATCACTCTATTGTGGCTAATGAACGGGTGGAATGAAAGGGTGCGGACGGTTCATCACCGTACCGCACCCTTTATCTCATCTGTGATTATCCTAATGGTTGGTCAGGATTTCTTCTTTTTGGCGGAATCCGAGCCGGGTTTGGCGGCGCCTCCCTCAGAGATCGGAATCATCGCGAACGAGTTCCCGTAAGCCACCATCAAATGGCTTCCTTCGCCCTCACCGCCGGGCATCAGGAACATGCAGAGGCTGGGGAAATGAGCTTCCTCATGTTCCATCAATTCAACCGGAGTCCCGTGGGGTTTGGCATCATCACCTTCTCCCATCCAAACCACGAACGAGAAGTTTCCATCGGTATCCACATTGAGGCCAGCCTTATACTCACCCTTCGGGACTTTCACCTGTCCGACATAGAGATCGGTTCCAACTGTCATGTGGGCCGCTTTGCCGAAACGACCACCCTCATTGAAGTTTGGGAGATATCTTTCATCCATTTCCCCACTTTTCATCATTTCAAAAGTTTTGCCTTCGTTGTAGGGAGTGGGGTGATAATCCACATGGAGACAGACCTCGCCATTCTTTTCCAATCCGGCGCTGTACCTCATTTTATCTTCCGCGACTGCCGCGGAACACACGCTAATTGCAACGACAAACGCTAATAGCCCTTGTTTCATCTTGTGATGTCCTCCTATTTATGTTTGGAAATTCATTGAATTAAACTGCATTAGGAACCAGAACGTCCGCAACCTAGTCTTGTAACGGGCAGGCCTCCATTTTTTCCCAGTGTCCACACTTTTTCCTATCCAGTATATAGATGACCAAACCAAATGCGACCAAGTTCCCGAGAATGAAAAGGGAGTTTCGAGACAGTGGCCCGATTTCCGCGATCCAATCGATGAACCCGTTGGCAATGGGCCAATAATGAAGGGCGGGAAGGAGAATGAGAACCCATAAGATCATCCTGAGACGAAGAAGAGGTTCTTCCCATCCCAGCGCTTCGCGAACGACCAGCAGACTCCCCACCATGATGGGGAATAAAGCGAGGGTGTAGTGATGGGGATTCTTCCCAGCGAAGAGCGGGGGCAAATAACAGGCGATGAGGAAGAGGTCGAGAGTGCTGAAGCGAAAGCGCCGCCAGAACAGGGTTCCCAGCACGGTGGTGTATAGGACCCCGCTCCCAAGAGCTGCCACCAGTCGGAGCGATTCGCTCGGATGATTGACATCGGTCCCGAATAGCGCACTCAGGCTCCGAAGAATGAGTACATGAAAAGCGGGGACTTCGGACATGCCGGAGACATCGGACATGATGGGCAGGACTTCGGTGAAGAATTCCCAGCTCGACTCGGGTCCGGAAACGATCAGGGCGATCAACGATCCAAGGACAAACGAGGAGGCGACTCGCAAGCGGAAAGTGACCAAGAAGACTGGGATCATGAGCACGGGAGTCAATCGGACCATTGCCGCGAATCCCATGGCGACACCCGCTCCAACCTCCAGCCAATTCCTACGGGTCTGGTCTCGTTCTCCCATGAGTAAAAGGATCCAGGCCAAAGCGAGAAAGGGCATCGCCAACAGCTCGCACTGGCCAAGACGTATCGAATAGATGAAAGGCGCCCATCCGAACAGTGCTGCCCAGAGAGGAAGTAGATCCGCGAATCCGAGAAGAGGTCGATACATTCGGAACAGTACAAATAGCAGACCGAAAAAGAGGGACAGCATACTCAGAATGTAGATCCACTTTGCCGCGAGGATGGAGAACCGAGTCAGCGGGACCAGGAGTCGAGCGAGCATGGGGGGGTAGGGATACTCTCCCCAGATCGGGTTCTTCCCCTCGCCCTCGTAACGCTCAATCGCCTCCATCGGATAGGGCGATTCTGCATCGACGATCCGGTTAGCCGCCACATAATAGATGGTGAAGTCTCCACCCTCATATCGGTCCAACCAGGGATCGAGGAAGGCGTTCTTCAGGAACGCATAGAGAATGAGCAGGGCGAGGAACCCAACAAATAGCCGGAGGATGCCCGGGCTCTCGGATTTATTTTCCGGTGCGAATTCGTTCATCAGGTTCGACCAATCGCGGCAAGAGCATTGCAAACACAACCGCATGTCCCATCACAAAAATTTCCAGTCCGTTGAAAAAGGGGTCGCCTCCTCGGCTTTCCAGGATGTTTCTAATCGGTGGCCAGTAGTAGAAACCCAAGAGGAGGGAGAATAAGAGGATCAACCCCTGGAGGACAGTCCCCGTTCGGGTTTCATCACGGAGGGATTCGTGGAGTGACTGGAGTTTTTCTGGAACCAAGACCACAAGGGGCAACAACGCCAGAATGTAGTGGTGGTACCAAATCCCGGTGAATACGGTCGGAAGAAAGGCCCCCAAGAGAATGAGACTCGAGAGGGGGAGATGTCTCCGTTTGGGGAAAACCCAAACCAACAGCGCGGCGATCATTCCCAGAAGCAGCACGGTTCCAATCGCGCCAGGGAGATGGCGATCCAGTATCGATCCGAGATCGATGGCCCGGGGAGAGTCTTCCAGCATCGACACAACCGGAAGAACATCCAAGAAGAACTCCTTGGTTTCTTCGTAACCCGAGAGGACGAGAGCGAGGAATGCTCCGAGACCCACCCCGCATAACGCCCTCCACTGTGAAGTCAGTATGAGGAATGGAACGATGAGAAAGGGGGTCAGCTTGATCATGCACGCGAGGCCGATAAGAATTCCCGCGAAGGTTTCACGGCCCCCGGACCGTGAATCTTTCGACAGCTTCCAGGCGGCGCAAAACAGCGCCAGCGCGAGGAGATTCGATTGACCGAATCGAAGGTTCTCGATGACAGGTCCCCACGAGAAGAGGAAACAGATGGGGATAAAAAGGGAGATCCAGAATGGCCCCTTTCTTTGCAGTGCGGCCATCAACGATTGCGGTGAGGGGAAGAGCAAGAGGAGAACGATTCCATAGGTGACAATCAGAAAGACCCATTTTGCATTGAACGGGGAGAGTGAAGTGAGCGGGGTTAAGAGACGAGCGAAGAAGGCCGGATAAACATAAACCCCCGCCACCTCGGTGGGTGTGGGTTCGGTTTGCCCATAGAAGACTTCTTCCGAGTAAGGGGATCGATCCGCTTTCAGATCCTCAGCAGCCTGATAGAAGATCTCAAAGTCAAATCCGACGTAACGATCGATTGCTGTCTCCGCCCACCCATGCTTAATGAATGGATAGAGGACAAGGACCAGGGAAAGGCTGCGAATCCATGGATTTTCAAGAAGCGATTTCGCGTGTCGATGGGTTTGTGTGTTCATCAGACCCGATTCTAGGTGGACTTTCGGAAAGCATAAAGTGAAAACACTCTTGCCCTTCTCATGCCCCGATTCATAATAACAGAGTCATTGCCGGATCAGCGTCCTTCGGGACTGAGCCTGTTTATCTTAAGAAACTGATGAACCATCGGAGACCAGTTTGCGAATAGCCATAGGAGTCACAGGCGGGAGCGGCGCCATCTACGCCCGCCGTCTGCTCGAAAAACTTCAACCCGGAGGTCACACCATCCATGTGACTCTGACCAAATACGGGAACTGGGTTTGGAAAGAGGAACTCGACCAGGATTTCCGCGAGTGGAAAGACGGTATGAAATGGGATGGGGAGGAGGGTGCGAGCGACTTGATCGTCGACTCGGTCAACGACCTTTATGCCGAACCCTCTTGGGGACTCAAGAAATTCGATGGATACATTGTGGCCCCCTGCAGCATGAGGACCATGTCGGGAATCGCATGCGGGATTGCCGATAACCTGGTCACCCGATTTGGAGATGTCGCGATTAAAGAAAAGAGGCCATTGATTCTGCTGATCCGTGAAGCACCGCTCCTTGAACTGCACTTGGAAAGGATGCTCGCGCTTGCTCGGGCGGGGGTTGTCATCCTTCCGGCTTCTCCGGGGTTTTATCTGAAGCCGAAAACAATTGAAGATGTGGTCGATTTTATGGTGGACAAGATGATTTCGTATCTGCCGGAAGGTTGAGGAGGTACGCCCACTGGCCGAAAAAAAGAAAAAACCCCTGAGAACCGGCCGCTCAGCCCTCAGAGGTTAGGGGGTAAGGAATTAATGAGTCTTGCTGCTATCTCTTAAACCGCTGCCGCGGTTCTTTCTTCGATTCGGTCCAACCGTTCCACCACCTCTGGAAGGCGGTGTACCAACTGCTGCTGCTCTTCAAAACCAGCCGGGTCCATCGCGGGGAACAATCCCCTGAGATGAGTCCCTTCAGGAATCGTTTTGGTCACCCCTGTGCAGGACTCGATTTTCGAATTGGCCCCAACCTTGAGGTGACCCACTAGACCCGCATGAGTTCCGATTCTGGTACCCTCACCGATCTTCGTGCTTCCTGAGACTCCGCACTGGTTCTCGAGAGTAGAACCGGCTCCAATGGCGACATTGTGTCCGATCATCACCAGCGACCCGATCTGGACTTTGTCTCCAACAATCGTTTTTCCCAGAGTCGCACGATCAACGGTCGATCGCGATCCGATTCTAGCCAGATCACCGACTTCCACGATCCCAACCTGTGGGATTTTGAACTGTGTTCCATCGGCTCGCTGCGCGAACCCAAACCCATCGCTGCCTAGAATCGCGCCCGATTCGACGACCGATTGCTTCCCAATCCATGTGTGTTCTCTAAGAACCGCTTTTGACTCAATTCGGCAGGAATCGCCAATACGGGACCCCTCACCGATGAACACACCATCTTCGATCACGACCTCGTTTCCGAGGGTTACATTCGATTCAATGACAACATTTCTGCCAATTCTACAGTCTTTGCCCATGACCAAGTCATCGGACAAGACCGAAGCAGATGCGGCGAAATCAGGCTCCATAAATTCAACAGGCAATTCAGTCATAAGAATACAATTTATCGACCAATCACGGATGCATCTTACATGCCAACCAGCAAACGCCAATTGAGATCAACTGAAACATGATTTAAACATCATTAAACCTATCATAATGAATAGGATAGATGAGCACGATTCTAAATGAAACGAAGGCACCTTTCGCGTATTTAGACCACGATCCGAACCTCCCAAGATCCCACACTTGCGGCAATTTTACCACGCTCCCTGTTCCACTCTTGAGTGCGATTGGAGGATCTAGGCACGGCAAAAAACCCCTGTGATTCCTTCCGGCCGATGAATCTGGTATTTCTACCCCATCTAAACCGAACGGAGCGGAATTACACTGTGGACAAGACCTTAAACCCAGCACCCCAAACTCGTCATGGACTCCCTCACTCTCAAAACTGTTTCGTTTGTGGCGAGGCAAACCCGGATGGGTTTCGTCTGAAATTCGAAATCGGGGAAGACAACCACATTTATCTCCCGTTCCGTGCCAGAGAGACGATGCAAGGTTATGGTCACATCATGCACGGAGGGCTCCAAGCCACCCTCCTTGATGAAACCATGGGTTGGGCGGCCGCAGTCCTTCTCAAACGAATGCATGTGGCCGCTGAATTAAATATTCGATATATGGAACAGACTCCGCTAGGGACAGATCTGGTGGCCGAAGCCTGGTGTCTCAAATCCAACGCGAGAATGTCTTCAGCCGAGGGTGTCATTCGTGATACCGAGGGTAAGATTTATACGCGCGCTTTTGGTAAGTTCATCCCGATTTCTCCAGAGGAGAACGAATTTGTGGACTCGCAACTGATCTACCATGATGGGGATCTTCGGGTTTTTGAAGATTGGATTATTCAGGATCGGAGCTGAAGGAGATTCGCGACATTGGAACCCAACACAGCGGTTCTCCTAATTGCCCATGGTAGTCGTGAGAGCCGAGCGAACGACGAGCTCCGAGAGGTGGCGATGCGACTCGAGAACTCTTTCGCGGGTGTGACAAAGGTGTACCCCTGTTTTCTCGAGATTGAATCTCCCTCCATCCCGGAGGCTTTCGATGCCGCGGCGAAGGCAGGCGCCAAATCGATCATCGCCTTTCCCTTCTTTCTCTCATCCGGGGTCCATGTTCTCAACGATATTCCAACCATTCTGCAAGAGTGTCAGAGGAAATACTCCGAGATCTCAATCGCCATCACTCCCTCGCTGGGTCCCGATGACCGACTCGATGAGATCATTCTCGACCGAATTTCCGAAGCCGGAGAAAACCTGAAACCCGCATCGGAGACTCCCCTTCCATGAAAGAAAACTTTAAAAATGAAGGGATCTATACGGGTTTCGCCCAAGGATACGACCTCGTCATGCGTGACGTGGACTTCGAAGAGTGGGCGCTACACATACTACGACTGCGGGACCGTCATGGATTCAAAGGAAATCGAATCCTGAACTTGGCCTGTGGAACCGGGGTCATGGAGCCGACTTGGTTATCGAAGGGATTGGAGGTGGTGGGAATCGACCAATCGGAAGAAATGGTCGAAGAGGCACGCCGCAAGAACTCCATGTACCCAACGCTTGATTTTCGTGTCGGGGACATGCGCGATTTCGATTTAGAAGACCGGTTCGAGATGATTACCTGTCTTTACGATTCCTTGAATTATCTCACCGAACCGGGCGATGTTCAGAGATTATTCGAGTGCGTAAAATCGCATCTATCTCGCGAGGGGGTTTTTGTCTTCGATGTGGCGACGGAGACGAACATCCTCGAGAACTTTACCTCAACAACGTATGCCGAGAATCTGAAGGAATTTGCCTACATATGGGAGAATGGGTACAATATCAAGACCAAAATCTGTCAAAGCGATTTCGCATTTTTCCATCGAGATCCGAAAACCGGAAAATTCGAGCGTCGCACCGAAACGCATTACCAACGAATGTACACCACGAGAAACCTGACTCAGTGGCTTAGAAAGCAGGGTCTGCGATCCGTGGCCACCTATGATGGAGTGACCCTAGAACCGGCACATTCTGGAAGCGACCGCATTCATTTTGTCGTCGGCCACGACACCTAGCCCATTCTTGGGTCTTGGGATTGACTTTTTTCCTCGAATTCTTATGGTTTTCGCGGCCGGCTAGGAATTCCTATTCGGTTGGAGGGGAAGGTATGCCCGATCTCAATTCCTCTGTTTTTGCCTGAGATCAGGGCGCTAGCTTCACCGGTATCGATTCCGTGTGAGTGGTGTTCATATGCCAACGCAACCGCGACGATCG
>JAJDBZ010000160.1 GCA_029261095.1 Candidatus Omnitrophota bacterium
CAGATGAATCGCTCGATCGTGTGCATGAATAATAAAAGCGCCGGCCCCACCGCCGCCGATGATCCCGACATTCAAGGGTCTGTTTGACATAGTTGCCTCCTCTGGAATAGGGTTTGCCGATTCGGGTTTCTCGCGCCGTACAAGAGTCTTTTCTTCCGCGCTGGGCGAGGCCCGATTGCATTCCTCAAATTGAACGTAAAGGATTGAGTTTCGGCCCTCATGTGTCAACCGGGAACCCACGACCCTGACCTTCACACACGTCTTCGAGAGGGTCTCCGATTAGACCTTCTCGGGGAGCGGTGGCGCGCTGTGTTGGCCCTGGAGGAGCTTCTCCAGGAGCATCCTTCCTTTTCAGAAGTCCGCGGCCACTTGGCGTGGATCTATTATCTCCAAGGAAACAATCTGGCCGCGATCAAGCACTTGCGCGAACTGGTTCAAGCGGAGCCGGCCAACACCGAAGCGGCCCAACGGATCGCGGAGTCAGAGGCGGAAGCGACTCGTTTGTCTCGAGGGGAGATCGAACAGGAGGAGGCGTATCGACTGGCTCGAGAATTGGGGAGCGACACCTCCCGAGGGGCTCGATCCTCTCAACGAGAGGCGCTGGTTCTCTTCCATCAGCTAAGGGAGGAGGGGGTTGAGGATTCGAATCGCTGGGTCTCCCGACTGTCGTTCGGCCTTCAGGATTTTTCTCTCTGTCTCCGAGCGACCGAGGCGGGATTGGAAGAGCAGCCGGAGGATGCTGAGCTGGCTAAACGTCTTGGGTCGGTGCACGAGTTTTTGGGCAACCCGAGCGGAGCCATCGAGGTATACCGCCGTGCATTGGAGATCGATCCGAACTCGATAGGGATCATCGCCAACCTTATCAGCCTGGGCGCGGAATCCTCCGATACCCTCCCCTGGGACTCTCCTCTGGTCTCACTTTTTACCGACGAAACCACCAACCGTACCCCGCCAACGAAGAGTCCCCGTTTCCTTTCGTGGTTCAAGAAGAGCCAAACTCCCCAAGACCGAGCCTGGCGGTTGGCCAAAGATTTGAGGAGAGATCCAGGGTTCCGGGATCTCCCTTGCAATCTTTGCGGCAACAATGCGTTTGAGGGAGTTGCCGTAGGGCGCGAAAACGGGTGGCCCATCATGAGGTGTGCCGAGTGTGGGTTGATCCAGACGCACCCTCAGCCGACTCAGGAGACCCTGACGAAAAAGTATCAGGAGCAATACTACGGTGAAGGGGCGATCGATACCGCGCGGCACATCCACGAGGCTTCGCCGATCGGAGGCGAACCGATGACGATGCTCCCGAGGGTGATGGATTTTCTGATTGCGGAAGGGTTGAATGACTACGAGGACTCTCTTCCCCAGAAACGCATGCTGGATGTCGGTTGCGGCGAAGGGGTTCTCCTGCGCGATTTCCGAATCCGTGGTTGGGAGTGCGAGGGAACCGAGGTGAGTTCCCCGGCCATCGGGTTCCTCCGGGAGAAGGGGTATGGAGTCCACGAAGGAGTCCTCGAAGGACTCGCACTTTCGGAGGAGCACTATCAACTGATCACCTTGAGCCATGTGATCGAACATGTGCGCCACCCGCTGGGGGATCTCCAGCGGATTCATTCATTGCTCGCTTCGGGTGGATGGCTCTTTGTCACCACACCCGGAGCGGATAGTCTTCCCGAGAGAATTGCTGGGGAGGATTGGTACTATGACCCCGACCACATTTTTTTCTTCAGTCGATCGACCCTGGGTCGGATGATTGAAAAAGCGGGCTTCGATGTTTTCGGTCAGACTTCTTATGTCGGCGTGGGTCGCGAGACCTGGGAGGAAGCCTGGTTAAGAGAAGGGATTGGGCCGTCGGTCAAACGATTGATTGAGGAGCGGAACGAAGGGGATGTGTTGTTGATGGTGGGGAGGAAAATCTAACGATGCTCTATATTCTTCCCGGTATGGGAACCAACAATGCTATGTACGAGGGACCTTGGCGCGAACTTTCCGGGGTCGTGTATCTCAATTGGCCGAAACTAGAGAAAGAGATTTCTATCAACGAGATCGCTCAAAGAATCATCGAGGAGAACTCGATCGAGTCCAGTGACTGGGTGGGTGGCTCCTCCCTCGGCGGAATGGTCTCGCTTGAGATCAGCAAGATTCTCGGCAACCCACAAGTGATCCTTCTGGGAAGCGCCATGCACATCAACGAGATTACGCCGCTGCTGATGAAGCTCGCGAAGTTCACACACTTGACCCCAGTCGGTTTCCTCCAGATGATATCCGGGTCCGCCCCGATGAGAGTGAGCCAAGTGTTCGCCAATTCTGATCCGGACTTGATCCGAAAGGCTGGCCACGCTCTCAGAAAATGGGAGGGCGGGGAATCGACCCAAGCCAAAATCCTCCGCATTCATGGCAGCCGAGACCTGATCATCCCCTGTCCAAAGGAGGCGCACATTATCCATGGCGGGGGACACATCATCGCGATGACTCACGCGGAGGAGTGTGTATCGATTGTGAAGAGTGCGATGGAGGGTGGTGCAACGACTGGTTCTGGAACCAGTCCATAAGGACCTATTTTCAGGTTGCCCTTCAATCTGGATGACACTACCATCCTTATTCATACCCATTTGATAAATATATTTTGAGGTTTCGATCATGCCGCCCTATCTTCGAGCAGCCGCTTTGTGCAGTGGATCAATGCTATTCTCTCTCTCAGCGATGGCAGGTCCTCCTCTTCTAATTCAAGTTCCGGAAATGTTTTCCACATTGGAAGAAGCAGTGGATAACGCCTCTGAAGGGGACACGATCAGTCTGGCCTCGGGAGAGCATTTGGTGAGTGCGAGTATCACCATTACGGTGGATAACCTCACAATTGAGGGAAGAACGGGGATGGCCGCCGATGTCGTGGTGACTGAGGGAACCGCCCCCGGCAACACCCAGATCCTCCGAATGTTCGGGCGAAGGAACATAACCATCAGGGATCTTCAGATAAGCGATAGCATCGGACTGGGTGCGACCGCGCTAGCGATCCGCAGCTCGACCGACATCCTCATTCAACGGTGTAGTTTCCTGAGAAGCGGTGGCTTCGTTGGGCCAGTGGTAGTCATAGACACCATCGCCACGTTTCGTGAGTGCCTCTTCGAGGGGAATGGGACACTCTCTCGAGGTGGCGCGGTTGCTGTGCTCAACGCAAACAATTCGGGGGAACGAACCTCCTTCGAGTCCTGCGTGTTTCGTCGCAACGGCGCCAGGCAATCGGGAGGCGCCATCGGGATCGGCGAGATCACCAGTGCGACCGCTTCAACTCTGGGCCGCTCCGTGATTTTCAACGCCAGCGAATGTCTATTCGAAATGAATGGGGCCGAAGATTGGGGAGGAGCACTTTCCTTTTTTGGCGCGAACACTCCCACCTCAGTCAGTGGAACTGTCTTAAGCTGCACCTTTGTCAACAACTCAGCCACGGGTGGCGGTGCGATTTCGGTTGACCGATCCAACCTCGCTTACAACATCGAGATCGAAAACGCCTCCTTCAGTGGAAACATTGCCCACGCTAGCCATGGGGGAGCTATTCTCGAACATGAACTTTCTCGCCAAATGCTGGACGAAACTCCTGCGACCCGCTTGCTATCGATCCTGGCCTCCGAATTCGCCGGCAACGAGGCCACCGGAATGGGAGGCGCGGTGGCAGTGGAGAGAGGGATATTGGGATCCCTCCCTTCCATGTCCGATTGCTTGTTTGTGGACAACTTCGCGGACACGGGAGGAGCGGTGACCTTGGGGGCCTTTTTTCCAACCCTCCTATTTCCCCCGCCACCCTCGGAGGACCCCGACATCGAGGTCTTTATAACCGGATCAATCGAACGATGCGATTTCATTTCGAACTCCGCCGGGATCACAGGCCTCGGCGGGTTTGGGGGCGCGCTCTACCTTCGCAACACTCGCTCGACCGTGGTGGGGAACTCATTCGCTAGGAACGAGGCCACTCAATCTGGCGGTGGAATCTTTGTTAGCCAGGATATCAGTCGAATCCTTGGCAACTTTATTGGCGATCCGACCGGCCTCGGAGGAAATTTCGCCGGTACGACCGGTGGAGGACTCGGGTGTTTTTTTAGTCTCCGGTTCAATACGCCGAAAGGTCCGATGGACCCCCTCCCTCCAGGGCCCATCATTGTGAATAATCTGGTGTATAGAAACCTCTCGACTTTCAGCGGAGGTGGCTTCTACCTCAACTCCGATACCACCGGGCCCGAATCCGGTTATGTCGCGGGCAATGTGTTCATTGAAAACGCGGCCGACAACCTTTTCGGTCACGCTGTCTCGTTTGGACAGAGTTTCGATGAGAACCTCAAGTTTCTGAATAACACCCTGCTCGACAACTACCTGACCAACAAGGAAAGCAAGGGACCGATCCCCGGATCGGTGGGCGCAATCGTCTTCATGGGTAACCTCAGCGGGGTCGACTTCAGGAACAACTTAGTGGCGAATACTTTCCCCATCGACGCGACCGGGGTTTTCGAAGGCGGCCGCAACTTGCCCATGGTCCACCACAACAACTTCTTTAATTTTTCGACTCCCTATGTTCAAAACACCACTACCGAAATTATCCTGGACGCGACCACGTTGAACGACCCGTCAAGACACACTGGCAACACCGTGATGGACCCCATTCTCCTTCCGATCTCCCCCGAGTCTTTGGGTATCCAGAACCCCCATCTATCGGAGAACTCACCTCTCATCAACTCCGGGACGGACATTCCGATCCTCCCCGACATTCTATCCACTCTCTTCGAGATCGACATCGATGGAATCTATGCGGGCAACCGAGACCCGCGTGATGGCGATCCACGTTTCTTCGATGGGACTATCGACATCGGCGCCGACGAATTCGTTCCGACTCCCACCGCGACTCCGACCCCCACATTCACGGAAACACCCACATTGACGCCGACAGATACACCGACACCCTCGAACACTGCGACAGAATTCCCAACTCCTACCGATACCGAAACGCCGACGGTGACGCCGACCAACGCTCAGGCGGTGTGCAATCTCGTGATCGGTGCCACAGACCGTTGCGATGTCTTCGATCTTTTGGCAATTCTTGATGACCGATCTGGCTTACCCCCGGGGTACGACCACGATTTCAACAATGACGGATCGGAGGATGGCCTGGATATCTTTCGTTTCGCGGCGGATTGGTATCTCCCGGTCAACCCCTAGCCCGCGGAAAGAGGAATACGTGTTCCCCGATTGCGGCGGATGCCATCCTCCTGTAACATAAGGGCTGTACCCGCAAATTGGCGGCTGGACCCCCTATGCGCATTTTATTCCTGAATCCCCCTCTCCCCGATGGGGAGATCTTCATGAAAGAACTCGGCCGGTGCGGCCGGAAGAGTGTCGGCGGCGAGACTTGGCCGCAGACCGGGCTGGCATACCTCGCCGCGATCGTCCTGCGCTCCGGGCATGAGGCGCGTCTTGTCGACGCCATGGCGGAAGGGCTGACTCAGGAACAGGCCGAGGGCCGAATCGCCGATTGGGAACCGGATTGGGTCATCGCGGGGACGACCACCCCGACTTTCAAAAAAGACGCCGCTTACCTAAAAGGCCTGAAAGAGCGCCACGGTTGGACCATCGGCTTCACCGGCACCCATGTTACCGCGCTTCCGGTTGAATCGCTTCTAGAAGCCAATGCCGATTTTGTTTTCATGGGAGAGGCGGAACTCTCACTCGAACGTATCCTAGAGAGGCCGCGCGAGGAATGGACCGAGATTCCGGGGATGTGTGTCAATATCGATGGCGAGGCGGTCAAAGGACCGCCCACGGAACTCGTCGACGACCTGGATTATCTGCCCTACCCGGCGCGGCACCTGACCCCCTACGAAGTTTATCAGATGCCATTCAGTCATGGGGAACCCTTCGCCACGGTGATCCCGTCTAGGGGCTGTCCCTATCCCTGCACCTTCTGTCGCGCCGGAACCGTCTGGGGCGTAAACATCCGAACCCGTTCGGTGGACAACCTGATGGGAGAGCTCCTCGACCTTCGTGATAATCTCGGCATCAATTTTTTTGCCTTTATGACCGACACCTTTACGCTGAGGCCCAGCTGGGTCAAAGAGGTCATGACGGCGATGCGACCGCATGGGTTTCGCTGGGTTTGTAACTCCAGAGTCGATACCATCAACGACGATTTGGCCCGTGAAATGAAGGCTTCGGGTTGCGAACTCATTTCGTTCGGAGTCGAGTCGGGAAATCCCGAAATCCTAGAAAGCACCGAAAAAGGAATCACGCTCGACCAGGTTCGTGAGGGGATTGCCGCCACCAAACGCGCGGGCATCATGACCTTTTGTTACTTCATCATTGGCCTGCCGGGTGAAACCGAGGAAACCATTCAGGACACAATCGACTTCGCCAGGGAGTTGGACCCCGATTACTGCAATTTTCATGTGGCCACCCCTTTTCCCGGAACCACACTTTACGATCAGGCAAAACGGGAGGGTTGGCTGGTTCACGAGGATTGGGACCAATACGAAGAGATGGGCTCGGCGGTTATGGCCACTCCAACCTTGTCCCCCGAGGCTGCCATGGCGGCTCAGACGCGGGCGACACGAGCCATTTATTTAAGGCCGAAGCGAATTCTCAAGGAAATAGGGCGGATTCGATCGGTGAAGGACATCATGGTCCGGTCCAAGGCAGCATTTCGCTTGTTGGGTGTGACCCAGGGGAGCGCGCCGTCGGTTACCGAGATCGACTGATTCGAGTGGACCATCCTGGTTCCCCTTTGGGGATGGGAACTCTTGACAAATAGAACCCATAGAACGACATTCGGGTGAACGAAAACCTTTTCGGAGAAGATGGTAGTCCACTACATGAAAGACCCACGAATCGTAGCCCTCATCGAACTTCAATCAGTAATTAACGAAAAAAACGAACTTTATCGCACCCACGAAGCAGTCCCCGATCGCCTCGAGGAACTCCGTTCTAAAATTGAAGAGGCGGAAGCCAAACTCGCCGCAGCCGAGAAAGAGGTCACCGATCTTGGGACTGCGGATACAAAAGCCACCCGCGAAAAATCGCAAGCATCGGAAAAACTGACGGAACTTCAAACTAAATTGAATTTGGTAAAGACCACTCGCGAGTACGAGAACCGTCAAAAAGAGATCAAGGCACAGAAGGATCGTCTGGTAGAAATCGAAAAAACCACCGAGGAAGCGAAGACACGGAAACCCGAACTCGAAGTTAATGTGGAATCATTCCGCAAAGAAACCGAGGAGGTCAAAGAACACCTTTCTGCCGAGATCGACGAACTTGAAAAACAAAAAAAAGCCTTTGACAAGCAGCTCGAAGAAATCGAAACGAGAGAACAAGAGCGACGGGTGGATGTCCCTACCGCGATCCTAGAGCGAGTAGACAAACTCGTCTTGCTTAGGCAAGGAGTCGCTGTTGTCCCGATCAACGATGGGAGCTGTGGCGGGTGCGGAATTCATGTGTCCCCCCAAACGATACAGGTCGCCAAACGCGGATTAGACCTCATTCAGTGTGACCGATGTTCTTCATACCTATATTGGGATGACGACCACGAAGACTAGCATCGATTCACCTTTCCATCCCTTCAACCCCTTTACCTATTGATCCCTATTCAACACGCCATCCGTCCGTCTGCCTCACCATCCCCCTTTGACTTTGTTGGCTTTTGTGGCATAATCTAATTTTCATGGGATGTTAGACGGTTCGGATTGAGAAGGCTCGGGGGAGCGCCAACTTATCAGGAGGAATGACACCGATGTCACCTATTCGGAAACAAATTTTTCTGTTTGTCACCTTAATAGCCTCGCTTCTTATAGGATGCTCCGGTTCCAAGGAAGAAGAAGCCGAGAAATCGATCCTTAAGGGGGACACATTTTACCAAAACAAACTCTACAGCGATGCCTTATCCCACTATGAAGGTGTCCTCGAAGTCTTTCCCACCCGACCTGATTTGCACCTCCGCATCGGTAAGTGTCGAGAAGGCCTTAAGCGGCAAGCCGATGCCATTCGGTCTTACGAGATCGCGCTTAGGGGTGATCCCTCGCTGAGAGAAGCATACCAAAGAAAGGGTAAGTTGCTCATCGAAACCCAGAAGGTCGATGAAGCTGATGCCTTCGCCGATGAGGTAGTTGCCATAGAAGGAGCCGAAGGTGTCGGATTTTACATCCGAGGTTTGGTCGCCAAGGCCAAAGGCAATCCGGAAGAAGCGATCAAGCATTTCGAGAAGAGTCTCGAACTCGATCCGGATGTGACCGCTACCGAGGAATCTTTGGTTGAGGTCTATCGAATATCCGGTCAAACAAAACCCGCCATCGCATTGATCGAGCAGTTATTGGAAAAGAAACCCGACGAAACCGGGTTAATCGCCCAATTGGCTTTTCTCTACGAAGATGAAGGAAACACCCAAAAAGCGATCTCACTCATTTCGAAACTGATCAGCGATCACCCCGAGAATGGTCGTCTAAGGTCGGCGCTCGCCCGACTGTATTTATCCGATGGCCAGAACGATCTGGCAGCCGAACAGGCGCGGGAAGCTCTTTCATTAGAGCCCGACGATCCATTCGCGCTGTATGTTTCAGGGTCAATCGCCTTCCAAGAGGGAGACTTCGAACGCGCATATGAAGACCTGAAAGCGGCTCAAGATCGGCTGCCGACGGATGATGCCATTCGTAAGGCGTACCGCGAAGTTCAGATGGCGCGCGGTAAGATGACCGACCCTGTCAACACGATAAAATCGAAAATTAAAGATGAAGGAGAAACAACGCCCCTCATCATCCAACTTGCGGAGGCCCATTTGTTTACGGGTGACGCCGCCGCGGCACTCGCCGAACTTCAGAAAGTCCTGGTATCCGATCCTGAGAACAAACAGGCGCGAATCATCCAGGCACATAGTTTGATGACTCTAGGAAATCGTCCCGGAGCCAAGTCAGTCTTGGAGGGACTTGGAGAATCGGATAACCCTCGTGTTGTGACCATGCGAGGAATTCTCGATGACAACCCCGAATCGGTAGCACTCGGGGTTGAAGCCTTGAAAAGTAACGATTCCACCGCTTCTTGGGGTAAGTATTTCGCGGGGATCTATAAGCTGATTAAAGGAAACCTAGAGGCTGGGATTTCGGAATTGGACGAGGCTTTCGAATCGGACGAAAGTTTTGGGATGCCGATGGATGAACTGGGCCGCCTTTATATCTCGCTTAATGAACCCGCCATTGCTATAAACATTTACCAACGACTCGCTCTTCGATTCCCCGATAGCCCTCGACCGCCGATGATGATCGCGAGAATGTTGGATCGAGCAGGTCAGACCGACCGCGCATTAATCGTCTTGGATGGCCTACAGGATCGCAATCCCGATTTTCAGCCAGCCAAATTCTTTGCCGCAACACTTAAGATTAAACTTCGTGATTATGACGCCGCTAAGGAAATCCTCCTGAGTCTCATTGAAGAAACAAAGGAAGACCCACCCTCGCAGATGATCTATCGAGGCATCCTCGCAAAAACGTTTTTGTTCGCGCAGGAGTATGGGTTTGCGATCGAACAGTACGACAAGATTCTAGAAATCCGCTCCGATTTCCCCATCGCTCGTGTCGAAAAGGCGCTTGCGCAGATGGCGAATGACGAGGCCGCCGCAGCATTGGAAACCAGTGCCGCGGCCCTCGAAAGCGCAACCTCAAAAACCATCCCCCAGATTGTACATTCCATTCTACTTCAACAAAACGGAAAGGTTGTGGAAGCACTGGCCGAGTTGGAGAGTGTGGCCAAGGAGGTTCAAGCGGAATCGGGCAAGACGGAAGACTTGATTCCTCTACTCGCAAGTCTGCAAATCTCCGCCGGCCAATTCGATGCGGCGAAGCAAACGATTAATGGTTCGAAACGTCCTCCTGTCATGAAAGAGATCTTCATTGCAGCCATTGACGAAGCACAACAAAACCAAGTCAATCTAGGTCCGATGGCGATGGGTTACCTATTCGGCTATTACAATTGGCCAGCCCCCGCTGTTGCGATTCATCGAGATCTACGGGACAAGTATCCAAAGGTCGCCTTAATGACGGCGAACATGGGCGAGATACTTCAACAAGCAGGAAGAAACGAAGAGGCCTACGAGGTCTACGCAGATGCGACCGAATGGGCCAGTGACAATAATTATTTCCTCCGGTCCAAAGCGAAACTTGCCTCACGAATTGGGAATAACAAAGAAGCAATGGAAGACCTTCTGAAGGTCATCGCCCAAGATCCCAACGATGCAGCCCTCCGTTTTCTCTTAGGGACAGTTTACGAGAAACAAAACCTGATCAAGGATG
>JAJDBZ010000017.1 GCA_029261095.1 Candidatus Omnitrophota bacterium
CGGTCCTTTAGTTTCATCACGTCTCTCTCCCCTTCGAGAAACGAATCGTTGGCCACTTTCAGTGCCTCCGAAAGGACGACCGCCTGCTCGCGTTCTTCCTTCGAAAGGTACGCATTTCGGGAGGACATGGCCAGTCCATCGGGGTCTCGCACGATGGGGCAGACGACGACCTCGATGTCGAAATTGAAGTCGAGCGTCATCCGTTGGATCACCTGGGCTTGTTGATAATCCTTTTGACCGAAATAGGCCTTGTGCGGTTTCACCATGTTAAAGAGTTTGGCGACAATCAGCACAACTCCGGGAAAATGCCAGGGTCGGCTCGAACCGCAAAGATGGTCGGTGATTTGATTGACCCGGACTTCCGTCTGGAATCCCCGGGGGTACATCGCTTCGCTGTCGGGGTAGAAAAGAATCGAGTTCCTCTCATTTTCGAGGAGGCTTTGATCCTTATCCAAATCTCTGGGATAACGTTCCAAGTCCTCACCGGGGCCAAACTGTGTTGGGTTCACATAAATGGAAGTGACCGTCAGGTCGCAGTCTTTCTTGGCCGCGCGGACCAGCGAGAGGTGCCCCTCATGCAGGTACCCCATAGTCGGCACAAACCCAATCTTTTGCCCACTCCCCCGGATCTCATCCGAGAAAGCCTGCATTTCGTTGACGCTAGTGATGATTTTCAAAACGATTCCTCATCCCAGTGGTTGATGAAATGAGATTACATTCGGCGGAGAATTAAAACCACCTGGAAGGAGGACGATGAACCTATTTGGGCGATGGTTCTACTCCAGGTTCAAGTGTCGATACCAATCCTCCTGAAAAATGAGGAGATCGAGTGCATCGACTCGGCCGTCCCGGTTCAGATCAGTTATGGCAAAATTAAACTCGTACGCCCCCATGTCGAATGTCCCGCTTCCATCCCTTCCGGCTCCTGCTATATCGATCGGCCTGATGACTCCAGATAGATCGGAATTGGGCCCCTCAGTCGAAGCCGAATCGATGCAAGGAGAATCAAAGAGGAGCTGATAGTTTCCGTCGATTCCATCGACAAACATCGGGTCTAGGTCAAGGTTACCTTCACCTGTGAATCCGCCGCCTATGAGAGAGAATGAAACGATTGGAGGTCCTGATTCTTCCTGGGGAGGGAACCCTACTTCCGAATGCCCAATGTTATTATAGACAGGTGAATCGCTTTGGTTTCCCCAGATAATGGACCCAACCACACGTGGCGCGATCTCTTCAACGCCGTTTGGGTGAGAGTTAATAAAAATCCCCCCGCCAGCTTCCTCCGCGGTATTGTCGACGATTGTGCAGTAACGAATCTCCGACCCATCGGGATCGACCGAAACACCGGCCCCATAGAATGCACGGTTATCGAAAATGAGACAGTTCTCAATCAAGACAGGTTCATCAGAGGCAATCCCCCCGAGACTATTCCCGGAAACGATACATCGCCGGATTTCATCTCCACCTCGGATTCCAACGTCTGGATGATCTTGAACGATGCAACCAGAAATAGTGGAGTTGTTCAAATCGATTCCTATCCTGTTTCGTGCTATTTCACAGTCGTCGATCTCGGAATTAGAACCGCTGAGTCCTCTTCCCATGTTATCGGTGATTCGACAGTTTTGGACATCACCATAAGAGATGGAGATTCCTCCGCAATAATTATCCTGGACGACGCAATGCTGAACTGAACTGTCCAGATTAAACCCTCCCACATTGATTGCGTTTCCATGATCAAGATTGGATGGGTCACCGTTTTCAGCAAAGTAAGAGTCGGAGATTAGCATGTCCCCTTTAACCGCATGCCCCGATCCTCCAGAAAGGTTTCGTTCAAAGGTGCAATTCACGACTACTGCGGATGCCCCGATTTCGGATAGCGCATTGATCGCTCCCCCACTGCACATCGTATTATTCCGGAAGAACTGAGAATCTTCGATTTTCCCACGACTTTGGGAGCCAATCGAGAATCCACCTCCGCCACACCGGTTTCCGGTGGAGGTCGTTGAGTTATCGCGAATGATCGAGTTTGAAACCTGGAGGTCTGAATCGTTAAACGCAAAGACAGCGCCACCGCTAGTTTCGGCTTGGTTGTTCTCTAGGATGCAGTCGTTCAATAATACTGTAGATCTACTCATCCGTATTCCACCGCCGAGTAATCCCTCTCCACCCGTAATTGTGATGCCATCGACCGTGGCTGATTGGACACTCTCCAAGACTAGAACGGAATTTCCCGAACCCGACCCATCAATGACCGATGGATTCCCGATCGGATCTCTTAAACCAAAATCGGTTTCAGCTTCTGTACCGACAAATCCGCCATAAATGCTCACACTCGAAACGAAAACCCCGGTATCAAGATAAGTCCCTTCTTTGATCCAAATCTCATCTCCTTCGGAGGCAGAGGCCAGAACTTCGCTGGGTGCCTTGAAGGCGGTCTGCCATGACAAACCGTCCGAACCATCCCCCATGTCCGAGACATAAAGAATGGCGCCCTGGGTGGGGACAACGAATAAAAGAGCGAAAATTAAACTCAACAAGACGGTTTTCTTCGACCTCATCGGGCCCTCCTCGTTGTTTGTGCAGAGACGGGACAGTGGTTCCGATTTTCGGCATTGAATCCCCCTTCCGGAAGATCTGGCTCCCAACGGATTCTGGTCCTTTGGTGATTATTAGAATAAATTACAAGAATAAATTTGAGTTGTCAATAGAAATGATTCTCTACATAAACGTATTTCATGTAGATCGAATATGTTGCGAAGCCCTCTGCTTCGAGGGGGGCAGGTCACTGTTACCCGGCATACCTCTTTTGGTTAATCAATGAGGGTCCGTTTAGAAATTCTTCCTGAGACCCTCAACCCACTCGGTTCGTATCTTGCACCAGAACCGATAGTGGGTTTTCATGGGAACAACTTTGGGAGAAGGGAATGGGTTCAGTTCAATTCTAAATTCCGATACCAATCTTGTTGAAAGATGAGGAGATCGAAGTAAGTCTCCTCTTTGATCCAAATCCCATCTCCATCGGAGGCGGAGGCCAGAGCTTCGCTGGGTGCCTTGAAGGCGGTCTGCCATGACAAACCGTCCGAACCATCCCCCATGTTCGATACATAAAGAATGGCGCCCTGGGCCGGGTTGAGGAGAAGTATGGCTGCCAGAAAACTCTGTTGAATGCATGTCTTTGGCTGCACGGCTTCCGCCTCCATTTGGAGATGTCTACTCTAGACAGTCCGTCTTCGAACTGTCTGTGATTCGATACTCGAGATGTGGATCCAATAGGTGGGTTTCTCTAGAAAATACTAACATAGATGATCTTGAAATAACATTTAAAAAATCAGGAATCGGGGAAAAAATACCCAAGTTCAACTACTTCAAATGGTTAAATAGGAATATGTCGTATCAGTGAGGGATCGGTGGCAATCGTGCGACGCCTTAGGAGCAAGCTGTCCAAAATTGGATTTTTTCAAATTCAATTGGGAATTTCCCTTGACAAAAGGAAAGGTCTCAGTTAACAATCCTTAAAGTATTGATGGATCGGGTATGAGATTCCCATCTGGAACTCCCCACCGAAATCAACCGAAGATCTTTCTTCTTCGTTTACCAAATTGAAATAACCGCTTGTAGGGGCTCGTAATAAAGCGGTCGCTTGGAATTCACTTTAAGGGAACCCATAGATTCAAATTGAGCAGGTTGAGAATCTTCTCTCAACCAGAAAACCCATTCACACATTCTAAAAAGAAGAATTCAACTCTCACTGATGGAGTCTGTCTATTAATAACAGTCTTTTTCCTAATTTCTCCGATGTCCCAACCCGAAAAGACCCTTTTACTGATTGATGGATCCGCAGTCGCCTACCAAGCGTTCTTCGCCATCAAGAATTTGACTTCCCCCGAAGGGAGGCCTACCGGTGCCATTTACGGTTTCTATCAGACTATCCAGGGATTACGCGAGGAGTTCAAACCTGATTACATGGCGGCCGTCCTGGACAGAGGGGAACCTCTTCAAAGGACCGAGGCATTCGAAGGGTATAAAGCGGATCGACCTCCCACCCCTGTAGACCTTAAGGAACAGTTTCCAATCATTGAGGAGGTCACCACCCTGTTGGGGATGAGCGTTCTCTCCCTCGATGGGGTCGAAGCGGATGATATCATGGGCACCTTGGCCGAACGCGCCGCCGGCCGAAATGTAAAAACCCTGATCTTTTCTCCGGATAAGGACATGTTACAGATGGTCAATGGATCGATTCAGGTGATCCGTCGACATGGTTCGAACACCAAGATCTATGATCCCGATGCAGTCGCCGAGAAATACGGATGCACCCCCGACCAGTTCCCGGATTTTCTTGGGCTGATGGGGGACAAGGTGGACTGTATCCCCGGCGTGCCTGGAGTTGGAGCGAAAACGGCGGCGACTCTCCTGCAGGACTACGGAGATCTTGAAAATATTCTCCAGAAAGCCTCGGAGATCTCGAAACCCAAACTCAAACAAAACTTGATTGAATTTGCCGAGCAAGCCCGGCTATCAAAAGTCCTGGCCACAATCGATCGTGATGTGGCCATTGATATCGAATTGGATGACCTCGCTCCTGTGGAGCCAGATTGGGAAAAGGCATACAGTGTCTTTCGAAAACTTGGGTTCCGATCTGCAACCGACGAGGCACGGAAGCATCTCAATGGGAAAGTCTCAGACACTCTCTTTCCTATGGAACCCCTCGAGGAAGAAGAGACTTCAACTCCATCCCCCAATGTCGATTATCAACTGATCAACACTTCCAAAGACTTGAAGGCGCTGGTCAAAACTCTTTCGGGTTTCCAAAGGTTCGCCATCGATACTGAGACAACGGACATCGACCCTTTTGTGGCACAACTCGTGGGTATTTGCCTCGGGACCGATGAGGGTAAGGGTTGGTACATTCCCATCGCTCACAATTCGGGGACCAACCTGGCAATCGATGAGGTCCAACCGATCCTCGGTCCTCTGTTAGAGAATAAGAAAATTGGAAAACTGGCCCACCATCTAAAATACGATGACAGGATCCTTTCCCGCCATGGACTTCCCGTTTCAGGATGGGAAGGCGATACGATGGTACTCGGGCATTTCCTTCACAGCCAGGAAGAATCCCTGAAGCTGGATGATATGGTCAAAAAGTATCTTCATCGATCGATGATCCCGATAAAAGATCTGCTTGGAGAAAAAAAAGCGGAACAGATCACATTCGACCAAGTCGATCCCGACAAGGCGCTCCAATACGGGGCCGAAGACGCGGAAGCAACCGCATCCCTTTACAAGGTCCTTGAACGGGAGTTGAAGGGGAGGGAAAAGGAGTCCGAGTGGTATCACGAAATTGAGATGCCGCTCACCCTTGTTATCGAAGCCATGGAGGACAAGGGTGTCTCTGTCGACCCTGAGGTCCTCAAGAAACAGTCGGATGAAGTCCAGATTCTTATCGGTCGCGCACGTGAAGAACTCTTCGAACTTGCCGGTCGAGAGTTCAATCCGAACTCTCCTAAACAACTCGCAACGCTTCTATTCGATGAGCGCGGAGTCCCCGAAACCCCCAAGCGCACCACCAAACAGAATGTGTTGGAAGACCTCGCTCGTGGGGGAGAGCCGCTCGCCGAAAAAATCATTCACTACCGTCAACTCACCAAACTGAAAAGCACCTATTTGGATGCCCTCCCCGATTTGATTAAAGAGGGTGACGAACGGGTTCATACGTCCTATAATACCACTGTGGCCAATACTGGCCGAATCTCGAGCAGCCATCCCAACCTTCAGAATATTCCGGTAAGAAGCGATTTGGGTCGAAGAGTTCGAGAAGCATTCGTGGCCGCCGAGGGGTCCCAGTTTATCGCTGCAGATTACTCTCAGATCGAACTTCGTGTCCTGGCTCATTACTCCAAGGACCCGGGATTTCAGAAGGCTTTTCAGGAAGGTCTCGATATTCACGCGTTTACCGCATCGGAAATTTTCGATGTTCCCACTGAGGATGTCGACAAGGATATGCGGCGGAAAGCGAAAGAGATCAATTTCGGACTCAACTATGGAATGAGTTCGTTCGGACTTGCGACGCGGCTCAACATCAGCCGCGGAGAAGCTCGGGGATACATGGATCGCTATTTCGACCGGTACCCCAACATCAAAACTTATTTCGATCAAACCCTTGAAACCGCTGAACGGGATGGGTTTGTTACCACGATTACTGGACGTCGGGTGGAAGTGCCACGCCCGAGGAGCCGCACCGGGCGAGAAGCACGAGCCGCCATCAACGCACCGATCCAGGGTTCGGCTTCCGATATCCTTAAGAAGGCAATGGTCGATGTCAGTAATGAAATCGATCGGCGGAAGCTAGAAGCCGCCATGGTCTTGACCGTTCACGATGAGATCATCATCGAAGCTCCGGAAAACGAAGTCTCCACTGTTGAGGAATTTCTGGGCTCGACCATGTCGGAGGCGGTCCGAATCTCGGTGCCCATCGAAGTCGATGTCCGAACAGGTAAATCTTGGGCGGACTTGGGGTGAACAACTGGGATGCCGACTATCGGCCTGACCGGGACGGTCGGAAGTGGAAAATCTTACGCGCTTGAGATCCTCAAGGAATTGGGCGCGATGGTTCTACAGGCAGACCTGGAAGGTCATCGCTTGCTTGAACAGAAAGAGGTCATCCGAGCGGTTGTCCAGTTGTTCGGAAAAGAGGTCCTCACAGAAGACGGTGAGTTGGACCGTCAGAAAATTGGCGTGATCGTTTTTGGAGATCCCAGTAAGCGAATCGAATACGATGAACTGATTCGTCCCAGACTCCTTTCGCGAGTCAAAGATTGGCTGGGAGTGACCGAAGGCCGAAGAGAAGTCCGAGTTGTCGAAGCGGCTCTTATCCCGGAATGGGGGATCGAGGAATGGTTCGACGAAGTATGGTGTATTCAATGTTCCGATTCGACAGCGCTCTCTCGTTGGAGCCGTGATCCGGAACTTTATTGGAAAATTAAAACGGCGCAATTCGCGTCGGATAGGAAACAGCAAAACGCTGAAAGGGTAATTGAGAATGAGAACTCGAAAGAAAACTTCAGAGACCGAATCGAAAGGGAATGGCGGCGCATCGGAGGAGACACGCGCTCCTAGCCGGTCCCCAAGGTCTCGCACGGCACGCCCGAAAACAACCCGTGCTCCGCGACGATCCGAACCCAAGATCAACGACCTTCCGGAGGACGATATTCAAGAACCTCTACCCGCAGCCTCCAATGGGGAAACCATGGAGACCGTTGAAATTGAGGAGTTGAAACACAAATCGATCATCGAACTGATGGAACTCGGTGACAAGTTGGGTATCGAAAGGTTCTCCGGACTACGCAAGTCCGAGATGATCTATAAGATCCTCCAAACTCAAGCGGAAACCGCTGGGGTGTTGATGGGAGAGGGAGTGCTGGAAGTTCTCCCCGATGGTTTCGGTTTCCTCCGAAGCCCCGATTACAATTATCTTCCGGGTCCCGATGATATCTATGTCTCCCCTTCACAGATTCGACGGTTCGATCTGCGAAAGGGCGATACGGTCACAGGCGAGATCAGACGTCCCAAAGAGTCCGAGCGTTATTTCGCTTTGCTTAAGGTGAAAGCGATTAATCATGAACCGGTGACTCACACCCGCCGACTGTTTGAAAACATGACTCCGCTCCATCCCAATCAACGATTCAAACTCGAACACGATGCCCACAAACTCTCCTCACGTCTTGTCGATCTGATTTCACCGATCGGTCGCGGTCAACGCGGTATCATTGTCTCTCCCCCAAAAGCGGGTAAAACCATGCTGCTCAAAGATCTGGCCACCGCGCTGACCACCAATTTTCCGAATGTTTATCTGATCGTTCTACTGATCGACGAGCGCCCGGAAGAAGTGACCGATATGGAACGGAGCGTGCAGGGAGAAGTGATTAGTTCGACCTTCGACGAGCCGCCGGAGCGTCACGTTCAAGTGGCCGACATGGTCATCGAAAAAGCGAAGCGTCTTGTCGAGATGGGCCGCGATGTGGTCATCATGCTCGACAGCATCACCCGCCTCGCACGCGCTCACAACCAGGTCGTTCCCCACTCCGGAAAGATTCTGACCGGTGGTGTCGACAGTGCCGCGCTGATGCGTCCGAAACGTTTCTTCGGCGCCGCGCGAAATATCGAAGAGGGTGGCTCGCTCACCATTATCGCGACCGCGCTGATCGATACCGGAAGCCGTATGGATGAGGTCATCTACGAAGAGTTCAAGGGAACGGGCAACATGGAACTCCACCTCGATCGGAAGATTTCCGAACGGCGAATTTACCCTGCTATCGATATCACCCGCTCCAGCACGCGTAAGGAAGAACTGCTTCTGGAGCCCGATGAGCTCGAGAGGATCTGGTTGCTCCGCAAGGTGATCGCGGATATGCCTTCTACTGAGGTTTGCGAAAAGATGATATCGCACATGAAGAAGACCCGCGACAACCAGGAGTTCCTCGCGACCCTGAACGAAGCCACCTGATCATTACAGCGTTAACGACAAGAACGGGGAAGGGAACCCATCCCTTCCCCGTTTTTATTTAACGCAAACTTCCAAATCCTGAGACTCGAAATCGTCATTCGCGCGAACGCGGGAATCCAGGGTCCTATCCGGAAACCTTGCTCCAGGGATGTCCCAATTACGACCCAGTAATCTTCCCCCAATCCCTCTGAAAGATCATCAGATCCATCTCATCCACCCTCCCATTCCCATCGATGTCGCCTCGAAATGTGGGGAACTCAAACGCTCCCATATCGTAGTCTCCGATGGGTCGTGGGTTCCCATCGAAATCGGTGGTCAAACCAGTGTCAGTTCCAGATTCTATGCACGGCGAACTTCTCAGAAGGCGGTAGTCACCGTTGCCTTGGTCCACGAATTTGGGATCGCCGGTGATGTTGCCTTCGCCCACATGTCCGTTTGCGACAAAGCTGTAAGTAATATCAGTGTCAGGATCTATCGGTAGACGAGACCCTTCGCCAACAATGATACTATTACGAATACTAAGGGATGGTCTATGCTCCCAGGTAAAGGCATCCTCGATTTCGGATATTTCAAATGTACAATTTCTGAAATCGGCACGACTAGAAGATCCTACATTGATTACAGTTCCATTTATCCTATAGATTATGCTTCTATTCCGTCGAAAGACAGAATTACCAATGGACAAATTAGATGAATTCGAAGCATACATCGCGCCTCCCGCTCCAATGATTCCTGGTCCACTACCCGGATTGGGGGTTCCTTGAGCCGTATTCGAATCGAATAAACATCGCCTGATAATTGCCGTTGATCCGTTTAGGCTTACGCCACCTCCACCACCACCGTGGTTCTTAGCGATAATGGAGTCATTAATAACCGCAGAACTTGAAACTAGACGTAACCCGCCGTAGCGATTGTCAAAAATAGTGCACTTCTCAATTGCAATATTGCTGTTCTCTGCGCGGAGACCCCCGCCAGAACCGTCAGATCTATTGTTGGTTACCGTGACGTTTCTCAGCGTACATGAGGCGCCGACAATGCGGATCCCGGCTCCAGGGTCTATGGTCCCGTTTGTTATCGTAAGGCTATCCATTGTGAAATCATGGGTCACGTGGACAACGCCACCCTTTTTGTCACCGTCGATGACCGTGGGATTGGCCACTGAGTCGCGCTGCTCTCTTTGGGCGAATGATTCCGTCCCTTGAAACCCTCCAAGTATCGTAAGGGGTTTATCGATCGTAATGCGCTCCTGATAAACTCCTTCTTTCATCCAAATTTCATCCCCTGAGATAGCGAGATCTATTGCCAAAGCAATAGACCGCAAAGCACTAGGCCATGTCCTGGTCTCATTTTCAGCTCGTGGGGGAGCAACAAAATAGGTCCTCGCATGTGAAGGTGAATGGATCAGGACTAGGACAAGAAGCGTTCGAAGAATACGCAACATTCTCGAAACGTAGTCTTATTTGGTGGATTTGTCTACAATTATTCTGCGGAGAGCTTGTAGTACGGAATGGCTGGAACTGGATTTATCTCGAACCGGACATCAGCATTTGCAAGAGCTGTCCCGCCTGTGGGTGGTTCGGTTGTGTAGCGAGGGTCATCTTTAGAAAGTGGATCGCGTCCTCGGTCCTACCCAAATCGCGGCAGACTGTGGCGAGCGCGTAGGGGTAGTCGGGGTTAGCGGGTTCCAACTCCACTGTCTTCTGAAGAGCGGCGAGCGCGGCTTCGGGTTGGTTCGATTGGTGGTAGGCGAGTCCCAGATTGTACCAGGCACGGGTAAAAGAAGGATCGATTGCGGTGGCTTCGTTCAAGACTTCGATGGCGGACGGGAGGTCCCCAGTGCCCGCGTAGGCAAGTCCAAGCGAGTAACGTATTTGCGCTGACTCGGCGAGGTTCCTTCTCGCTTTCTCCATCACCGCAACCGCGTCATTGTTTCTGCCCACCTGGCTGTAGGATCCCGCCAAAGCTTCCCACAATATTTCCGAATCCGGCGACCACTCGATGGCGCGGTTCAAAACCTGGATCGCTTCGTTGCCACGGTCTCTCTGTCGGTAGACTGTGGCCAGTTGAAGGGCTCCAGTAGGCTGGTCGGCCGAGAGTCGTAGGAATTCCAACAACTCCTCGATCACGGGCTCATTGTCCTCGAGCTGCTGGTGGAGCAACCAAGCAGCGCGTAATCGCACCGAACGGACCGGATCGTTTAATAACTTTTGTAACCCGGCGGGGAAGGTGTTCCCCATCAAGGAGAGGCTGTCTACCGCCATGGTCCTGACCAGTGGGTTGGGATGATCGAACAAAGAAGCCGCGGCCAGAAGAGCCTGAGGGTCGTCCATCCAGCCTTTCAACAGACTCACTCCTATCGCCTGCCAGGTTTCCAATGGATCCTCTTTGGCCATGTCCATCAGAGGTTGGAGAGCCTTTGGATCGTTCTTTCTCGCGGCGACGATGGCTCGCGACCGTTTCCCATTGATGCGTTGGTCGACCGGACCCCACCACTCTTCGGTCGCCTCCAATGCCCATTCGGGGGTTTGGTCGTCATGGCAACGGTTGCACGCGTTTGGGACTCCATCTTCGATGGTCAGTTTGGGGTCGGGGATAGTGAACCCATGATCGCGTCTTGGCTGTCGCTGCATGTAAATCGTGGTCGGCATGTGGCAGTTCACACACAGCCCACCCGGTTCATCGACCTTGTGATGACTGTGCTCCGTGGGGTTGATCTTGTCCGCATGACACTGAAGACAAAGAGCGTTTCCCTCCAGTTTTAATTTGGCCGAATGGGGTAGATGACAATCGAGACAAGTCACTCCTTCATGGTACATTCGACTCATGAGGAAGGAGGAGTAAACATAATCTTCCTCCAACACCTGGCCATCGGGGTAATAGATGTCGGTTTCGTTGGGAAGCTCGGGAACATAGTGGTCCAGGAATTTGTCGCCCGGAAAAAAATCCTCGGTCAACGCGGCTCTCCTCGCATGGCACCGTCCGCAAGAATCGATCAGCTGTTTGCCCTCTAGGGTTTGGAGTGGGTCCTCTCCGGTAAGGTGAAAGGATCGATGCCACTCGACATGAGCCTCGCCCGGCCCGTGACACGATTCGCACCCCACTCCCATCTCCTCCATCGTCGTATGGTAAACATCCTTCTCAAGGTCATAGTTCTTTTTCACCCGGGTGTTGTGACACTCCGCGCACATCGTGTTCCAGGTCATCCCCTTATTGGCCCAGAATCCCCACTCGTGAGGTTGACGGTTCTCTTCTCCGAAAACATCGAACCATTCATCCGTGGTTGGATCGAATGCGAGGGACGAGACCTGAATGTAACCGCGATCTTCCGGGATCAAGAACTGGCGGAGTGGGGTCTCACCCAGTACGCGAACCGGTTTGAAATCCTCGATCGTTCCCTCTTTTCCCTCGGTCCGAATGATGTATGAGTCATCGCTTGCAAAAAACTCCGACGTTGTGTCGACGATTCGAACCGAACGGGGAGGATTGAACGCTGGCTCCTCCTGTTCCGGATCGATAGGACGTTCCGCCTGAGCATGAACCGAGGAAGCCCATTCCTTGAAAACTTCCTGATGACATTCCTTACAAGACTCCGAACCCACATACTCCAACTCGTGGGGTTCGGCGGAATAGATTTGATTGCGGGAGGGTATCCACATGATTGATACAAGAACGGTCAGCGCGACCAGGACGAGTCCTATGATGGATTTGGAGGATGAAAAACGAATCACTTCTGAAGGCTAACTCGTTGAGTTTTCCGGAGCGAGCGCTTGCCGCCAGGATTTGAGAGTGCTCTGCACCAATCGAGGAAAACTGAAAAATATGGGCATGAGGTCGGGGAATTTGAAATCGTCCACTACGAACCGATCGAGTGGATCGCCGAGAAGATCGATGTCATCTTCGGACCAGGTTCCGATCCCCATGCGCCGCGCGGCATTGATGGTGCAAAGTGAGGTCGGCGGGTACCCGACGATCCGACAACAAACCGAATCGACCGCAGTCGGATCGACGCCCCCCAATATCGCCCCGATCGGTTTGGGGTCCCCTTTCACCGGCCCTTCCCCCTCCATTGCGATGATGCCGTCGACGACATTCAATCGAGGGTTGAGTAGGGTGGCGTTGGCCACCAACATATTCGAAAACCAGTCGAGATCCCCACCCGATTTGAAATGCCTCGCCGCTTTCCTCTTTCCCGGGACGCACCCGTACAGATTCTTAACGGAAAAAGTGAGTGTGGCTTGACGATGCGCTTTAAATTTCGGGAGGTTGATGATCCCGTCGCATTCCATCGCCTCGGCCGACACAGGTAGGCGATACTTCCGACCCGCAACCTCGAGCGTCTCATGAGTTACTTTCTTCAATGTGACAATGGGAATGTCTTCAGCAGCCGCCTGGGGTGCGAGACCATTTGCCTCGGCCACCGTCTGTGAGGAATGTATCGACGGGCTATCACCGATAATCGGGTGCCCTCCCGCTTCACGGACCAATCTCGCCATAGCCAAGATTACCTCTGGGTGCGTGACCGCGGGTCTGCGGAGTCTGACACGGTAAACGAAGTTGGGTTTGAGTAGGATTCGTTCGCCAGGGCGAACGAACTGATCAATGCCTCCGAGCGGCTCCAGCATTTTGACCAATGCATGATGAACAGAAGCCGGTTCATAATCTGAGCATGAAGCGATCGACACTTGGGACATTTGCTAACTCTCCGCTTTCGATGATTCCTGAACAGTCAGTTTTTCGCTTCGACTTCACCTGGAAGTTGTATCTGAATTCCTTCTGGACCGCCATGGGGTTTTGGATCGGCTTCATAGTCGTCGGGAGAAGAAAGGAACTTGTCGATTTCCCCCAGGATTTCATCGACATCCAATCCATAAGAAGCCGCTCCCTCTCCCAGAGTCTCCGAAGAACTCACGCTGCAACTATTACAACCCCCAAGGTGCATGCTGGCTAACACATCTTTCATTCTCGGGTGAATGGCCAGCACATCGGCGATCAACATATCCGGGGAGATCACCTGCTCCCCCGAACTACGGCGTGATTTCATCTCGATAACTTTCAATTCGCCGCGAACCTCGTCGATATAAGAGCGCGTTTCAGCGCCCCAACTATAAAGCCGGTCGCTGAGTTGCTCGATTCGTTGTGATTGTGACTTCGTCCGCCGCCCTATTAAAAAGCAGTACAGGCTCAGACCCATGACAGCAGCACTCAGAATAACTTCAAACACCAAAATCCTCCGTCACCATTCGATTCATGTGGTTCAATCAAGACATTTCTAGTCTAACCCGAATTTTTAGGTCTCGCAATTCGACCAACCCGACCTTTCCGATGGTTGCCAAAGAGGGTCGAGAGTGGGACCATTCCCCCCTTGATGTCGTCATCTTGATCATCGACTTGAAATCGGATGCAAAAGGAGTGTGGAGGAATGCAAGCAAAGAATCCAGTGAAAAGACGCGAGTTTCTCAAGGTTTCCGCTACCGGAGCCGCGGGAATCGCGTTACTAGGACAATCCGCGAAATCGTATGCCGCCTCAAAAGGGGCCAATGACAAAATCCGGATCGGCGGGATCGGATGTGGGGGACAAGGGCGCGGGCTAATCGGAGCGTTCACAGACAATTCCGAAGATTGGAACTGCGAGGTGGTCGCTGTCTGTGATGTCTATGACAAGCGCAAAGAGATGGCGCAAGATAGAGCCGGGGGCGATGCCAAGGTTTACCATGACTACGAAGACCTGCTCCAACATCCCGACCTGGATGCCGTTATCATCGCCACTCCCGATCACTGGCACGCCAAGATTTGCTTGGATGCATTGGACGCGGGGCTCAATGTCTACTGTGAAAAACCCTTTACCCATACCCCCTACGAGGCTCTCGCGGTCCACAAGAAAGTTCTTGAGACTGGATTGACTCTCCAAGTGGGGTCTCAGCACACCGCGGATGGGAGTTACTACACCGCCCGCAAGGCAGTCCAAGAGGGTATGATTGGAAAGCCTCTATGGACCGAAACCGGCTATTCCAGGAATAACCCGAACGGTGAATGGAACTGGACAATCGACGACGATGCAAAACCCGGCGTCAACCTCGATTGGGACAAGTGGCTGGGGTACGCTCCTAAAATCCCTTGGGACCCAGACCGGTATTTCCGATTCCGTAAGTACTACGACTACTCTGGGGGGATCGCAACCGATCTTTTCTACCACAAACTAGCCCCCTTCATGATCGTTTTCGAAGATGAGATGCCACTCCGGGCATCAGCGGGCGGAGGAAAGTTCATCTTCAAAGACGATCGAGAAGTGCCCGACACCTCCTTCAATGTCATCGATTACCCGAGTGGTCATTCGATCGTCATCCATTCCTCAATGTGTAATTCTATGGGAGTTCCAGACCGTATCCATGGTCAAAAGGCGAACTTAGACATTATTGGTGGAAACAAGATACGGCTCAAAGCGGAAAAAGCGTTCATGGATGAATTCAAAGAAAAACACGATGGTGAGGAGGTTGTGGTCATCGAGGGAGAAGGTCGGCCCGACCATAGGAAGAACTTCCTCGACAATATCCGCGGACTCGATTCGCTCCATCTGGATTCCAAACGCGGGTACTCGACTCAGGTCGCTATTTCACTGGGTGTTTATGCCCTGCGTCAAGGAAAATCGGTGGCATGGGACGAAACCCGAGGGGTCATCGATGCGGGTCCGGACGATTTTCATGGCGGAGTTGCCGGGAAATTCGCCCCATCCTTCCTGGGGACAACCTGGAAAGGAACTGCATGATCGCAATGACGCGAAAGTAATGCTATACCTCAACCTACAGGGGAGCCGGCTGCCCGGCTCCCCTTGTTCCCTTTATTTCTAGAGTCGTTTCTGAGACGAAAATCAAATAACGTCTAAAAATTCCTAGTTTTCACCCAATTTTCACTCTTGACCAATCGGACTTTAGTGACACGAATCTCGCTCTGCACTTGAGGTTCTTGACATATTCGCTTAAACCGATTTATACTTCAAGGGAAATAAGGTAGCCGTTAAATGGATCAACTACATTCATCCCCAGCGAAATCTAAGTGGGGAGAATGTAAAGACTTGGAACAAAATGAAAATGGAAAGGTAGGGGGATAGCGTGGCAAGAGCACTGACGACTGGTGAATTCGCTAAACTCTGTTCGGTTCGCACCGAGACCGTGAGCCGCTGGATTCACAATGGAGCTTTAAGGGCCCACTCAACACCCGGGGGTAGGTTTAGAATCCCTGCCGATTCCGCCATCGAATTCATGACACAGCATGAAATCCCAATTCCCATCGATCTTGAAGGCGAAAAAGCGCATAAGGTTTTGGTGGTCGATGACGAACAAACCATCCGGGAACTGGTGGTCCGCGCCCTCGAGAAAATCGATGAAACTTTGCAAATCGAAGAGGCAACCGATGGAGTGGCCGGATGTATCAAATTGGGGAGTTTCATCCCAGACCTTCTCGTTCTCGACCTGATGATGCCGAAAGCGGATGGTTATACCGTTTGCGAAAAGGTTCGGGCCGACCCGAACATGAAGAATACCCGAATTCTGGTTCTCACCGGTTATCCGAGTCCAGAAAACATTGAAAGAGCGACCGAAGCCGGGGCCGATGACTGGCTAGCCAAGCCCTTCGAGATTTCAAGTTTCACCGATAAGGTGAAAGAATTGCTTCATGGTCGCTTGAAGCAAAAGACTTAATCAAAGCCTCAGGAGGAGGTCTGCTTACTGCGGGCCTCCTCCGTTATCAAACGCTCCTCTTCGACACCCAATTGTTCCGCAATCTTCAGGTTATAAATCTCGGTGTATCCGCATAGTCCACAGCTCACAAAAAGGAACTTGTTCAGAATGGGTAAAGGGACTTTCCCGGACCTAGGTATGCCATGTTCGTTCAAAATAGGCTTTTTTCCATGGCATTTTGGGCAGCAGTAGCTGTTCGCGATCTCTTGTATTTTCATTTGGTATGATCCCACCCGAACAGGAAAGAGTGAATTCGGATAGCCCCTTTCCTTGCAATCATAGTGGACTGACTGATGACCCGTAAAGTCGGGCCCGAAAGGAGCTGTGACTAGGAACGGTCAGCGGGCTAGATCCTCTTCCAGATGCTGTTCAGCCAAGACGTTGTTGAGTTCCGGGTCTTGTTCGGTCACTTCGGAGTCGATCACTCGGCCCTTCGAAATAACGATGAACTCGTTGGCATGAACGGTAATCAAATTTGTGATCCTGCCGAGCATCTGGTAGATGTCAGACTGATCGATCAGAGCAACCACACCGGGTGGCCTCAGAACATTCCCCATTTCTGTATTGAGTCGTCGGAGTTCTTGCAAAACCAGGGGATTCATCATGGGCACCACCGCGTCCCCGACGCTGGCATAGGGCCCATCATCCGATCCCGGTGAACGGTACTCCAGGGGCTCATCGATTTGATTGTTTCCGTTATCGTCGAAGTTAAACACCCCAAAACCGTTGGATCCAAACGGCTGAGGATCCCAGGAGGGTGCGTAACGGTCGGTTAACGGATTGCCGCCCCCATCTGTGTAACCCAAATCCTGTAAGTTGGCGGCGCCATCCCCATCGTCGTCACCCGCCGATCCTGTTTCGGGGTTTCCGATTTCACCATCGAACCCCCTTTGAGAGCGGCCCATGACTAGAACCTGAGACATCAACCCGGCGACACGTAGCCGATTTCGAACATCGGCAAATACCTGGGGCTCAGTCTCGGGTGGAAAAAAGGGAAGGGCACAAAGGACTTTTTGATCTGCAACATTGACGTTCAGCAATCCATCTACTGTCGGATCGGACAAGAATTCCATTCTTGTCGCGATCTGGTTCATTTCGGCGGGTGTCGGGCCACTAAACACACCACGCCCCATTGAGTACTTTTCGATATTCCTCCCAAATGCCCCAGCCAAGTAAGGGGAACAGTTGGCCAGTGGTCCTTCACGGAAGCGAAGGCTTCGCTCGGAAACGGCCTCGATCGGGAGGTTGGGATCGTTGATTCTTCTTCTCTGCATATAGAGGAATCGGGCATTTTCGTCGACCGTCAAGTCGCGGTCTTCATAGAAATGGAAATCTGTCCCGGGATCACAGGCCATGAAACCATCGGTTTCGGGATAACCCGCGGAGATTTCCAGATAAGAAAACGCGAACGTAGCCGCGGGAATGGTCGTAGCTCCAACTTTGGTTGCGCCTTCGGGAATGTCCGCTGAATCGGGGACACGAAGGGTAATCCGAATGGAGTCTGTATCGATGTTGACGACATCCTCGAACTCATCCTCGTTCTCGTTCGGATCGAATACGAACAGGAGGTCTCCGTGCCATCTGAGACGTTCATCTTCACCGGAATCCGTGGTATCCCTATCGAACATGCCAAGGGGTGTGTTTGGAACCCCATATCCCCGGACATACAAGATGGGCAATCCGTCCACGACACCCGGAGTGTTCTCGGTTCGGTCTGGCGCGAATGGATCGCGAAAGTGGTTGAGGATTCCAGGCCAATGAAAAGTGACCGTGTTGTCGTCGCTGGTCAATAATCCGTTATCGAAATCATCTACCTGTTGCTCTTGTTCGGTTAATCCGAAAATAATCTCGCCGTATTCAGTCCTTTCGTCCTCTGCTCCCACCTCTCCACTGGCCAAGGATCTTCCAAGAATCGCGCGAGGTTTAAATTCGGAACCCTCAATGACTTCGTTCTCATCGATATCGCCATCGGGGTCGAAGGTAACGACTGCATCGTCGGCCAGGAATTTCACAGGTGCATGGACATACCGTTCGATTGTGTTGGAGGCGTCCAATAAGTTCTTATCGTGACGAAGGTGGGAGACCGTTGGATCGCCTCTTCTCTGGGGGAAGAAGGCCATCCGGTCTTGGCGATGGAAGGTTTGTAGCACGGAACAATCGTCACTCGATCCATTGAAATAGAACGCGTCGATAAGTGTCTTGCTGGCTCCGTTCAGATCCGCGCTCCCCGATTGGTAGTCCTGGAGTTCGAGGAGATTCAGTTCCGGCGACCAGATTTCAACCACTCGTGAGGTGGAGGAAGCAAAGAGAATGTCCTCGAGACTCGATGTCAAATAGAACTGGCGGGTCTCGCTGTCAATAAGATCTTCGGCCGTCAGAATGAGGGGTTCCGGGCCGACCCCTTCTTGGTAGACCTTGGGATAGAGGTCGACGATTCCAGAGGGACCTTCGTCTTCCTCCTTCGCCTCATCCTGAGGAAAGATCAGAGCGAATTGACCGGGGCGCACGAGGTATTCGTTGTCGAGGTAGTCCTCGTCATCGACCTTAAAGGTGTCCGATCCCAATCGAATCTCCCAACCCGCGAGGTTGATCGGCTTTTCTCCGAAATTGACCATCTCCAAGTACTGGGCATCTGGAGCATAGAGTTCAATATAATCGAACGAGTTCGGGGCGTCGCTATCCGGATTAGTTGCATTCAAATTGACTGTCAAACTTCCCTCGATTTCAACCGGCTCGTCCGTAAAAAGGACATGTGGCCTCGAACCCGTCCGCATCCAACTTCGGACAGTGGAAGTGGAGGGAAATATCACTTCCGAAAAAGTCTCCGAGTCGTAATGATCCGCCGCATTACGATCCACTTGAACGAGCGGTCCATCCGTCGAGTCGATAGTTGCCGAAACATTATCGAGGTTGTAATTGGTGTCCTCGTTTCCGTTGTTAAAACTGTAAATGAGGACGTAATATTTTCCTTTGGGGATCGCCTCATCGAAAACCCATGTCCCTTCATCCGATCCGGATGAATTCACAAAGTGAAAATCCGCCGCTCGGTCGGTCAAACCATGGTCATCGGGGCCGAGCCAATCTCCTGACCCTGCGACGGGTGATGTGTCGGCATCCTCGGCCTGAAGTCGAATGAGCGGACGCGCAAGCACCTCGGTGATCCGCATCGCCTCCATTCCGAATGCCTCGGCGGTGTACCCACGGGATGCGTTCAGAATGGAGAACTTATTAGCGCCGTCTGCTTGGGTGATATCCGTACTGTAGTCCATCGCATCGGCGAGGTTAGCGACAAATTGAAGGTCGATCGGATCTTCGTCACATTGAAATACAAATCGGTTTCCGTTCTTCTCCAATGTCAAGCCGAGGTCTTCGTCGAGGTCTCCCTCGAGGAGATCGGTCAGTCCGTCGTCATCGTTATCGATGTTATCGTAGCCTCCCGATAACACATCATCGTCCCAGCTAAAGACATACCATTCACCCGGTTCATCGACTCCTTCGTCTCTCGCGAACTCAGCCCTCACATTGTTCAGGACTTCGTCATATAGAGTCTCGTCAGTCAGCCCATCCCCGTCGTTATCGATTCCATCAGCCAGCCACCGGGCTGAATTGTTATTGTTATCGATTCGGTCTTCAAAAAGGGGTAGGACTTCAGGGCTCTCGTGGCGCCCCACATGGATGTTCTCGAAGTAGGCCCCTCCGGGATTGATGAGGCGGGTCAGTATTTCGCGGTCGTCGAAGTCAGGGTCGGTTGCATTTGACACAATGCCGGCATAGGTCGGACGGTCTTCATCCAGATGTCGCTCGGGATCATAGTGGATCAACCCATCATTGTTCGCGTCACCGTTATCGTCGACGCGCCCGTCGTAATCGTTATCGGAAAAATCGCGATTATCGACACCGGTGATAGGATCGATCCCGCTGGTGGTTTCGGCGATGGTATCCCAATTCCCATCCGGGATCTGGTTTTCGTTGCTATCGTCACGAATAATTCCAGCACTCCCCTGGATCCTCGTGTTCGTTCCCCAATCGCCATCATTATCGAGCGCGGCGAGGGGGAGTAGGGTATTGAGAGTCTGCCGGGTCAGGGTGGGAGTTTGTTTGATCGTCAAATTCGGGTTCAGTTTAGGTCGGTTCCCTACCAAATCGGTCTCGTTTTCTTGTCGCATCCTCTGTGTGGTTGACGTGATTGTAATGAATCTTTGGATGACATCGTAAACCGTTGGGCTTCCCTCGAAGCTGGAGTTGATGGGTGCGGTCATGCCCTCGATGAGTTGAATGACATACCGTGACCGAGGTGGGGCATCGTCGCCGAAGGGCGAACTCGGACGAGTTTCGCGCAAGTCGTCGATTCCAGGGTTCTGTTCGTTTCCGATCCCAATTTGAGGATCGTCAATTTCAAAGGCATCGTCTGGAACGGAGGTAATTCCCCCATCATCGATTCCATTGGATAACACAAAGGCCCGGTTACCACGGTTGTCCAAGAGATCCGAGGGTCTCGGCACACCATCGACCACGCTTGTGCCGTCATATTGAATCGTCTCTCTCCATGCCAGGAGTTCGTCTTCCTCATCGGTCAACCCATCGCCATCGTTATCGCTTCGGTCGCCTGGGACGAGGTTCTTGTCGGTGTTCGAAGATTCGTAATAAGCAGGACTCGAGTTCGGTTCCAGAATCTGCGGCGTCGAATTGCCAACGAACTCATTGTCAATGTCCCGTTCGGAGACTTCATCCGCTCCGCCGATTCCTGGGCCTCTGGAGAATCCTTCACGGAACTCGATGATTCTCTGGCTCATCACCAGACCCAAGCGTGTTCCGAGCATGGCGGTCATAAAGGTTTCCAGATCCAGCTCGCTTGGGTGAATGCCTGAGTGGTAGGTGTGCAATGAGCGAAAGGGTTCCCGTGGGACCGGGGGATTCGCTACAAGATTTCGGTTACCGGCAATACTGATGTTGATTCTTCCCGCAGCCGGGTCGATGCCGTTGAAATCGCCATCGTTGTCGAAACCCATACCTAAACTATCGATTCGTCCACCTTGGTCAATCGATTCACCCAGGAAGGTTCGACGGATCTCCACACCATCTTCGTCTCGAAGTCCGTCCTCGTCGTCGTCCTCAACACCGCCTTCGCTCGGAGGGCGACCCGGCGGGTCGGTCAAACCATCGAAATCATCATCCACACCCGCGATTCCCGGAGCACCGTCCCTGGAGACTTCTCCCGGTGGGTCTTCATCGACACCTCGGCGAGAGAAATAGATAAAGGGATCGAAGTTTCCCGTCCGAGCAAACGCGTTACCCGGTCGAACCTCCCAAATGGACCCATTGTGGATGATTACAGCATTCGGGTTTTGTTGAATCAGGTCCGTGTTGAAATCCCATCTTCGCAGGTCGTATACCGTTCGTGGGTCGGTATAGTCGATGACATCCGCCTTGCCGATCGCCCACGAATCGATTTGCGAGATATAGGGTCGAATTTCATCGCCCGTAAAGGGAATCCCATCGTGACCGTTGAGGAGATTGGTGAACTCTTCTCGGAGGCTTTCAACTCCCGACTTGGCCGTGTCCTGCACCATGATTCCGTACTTGAAATTTGCGGTCGTCTCGTTTTCGATGCGGACGGTCTGGATGAACGCGGTGGCAAAGACCACTAAGATCGTGAGGACCACCAGCACAGTCAGCAAGGCCACTCCCCTCTCGGGGTGCGGTTTCAGTTTCATCATGTTGGCTCTCATCCTATTCATCCCCCGTCTCAAAGGGGAGGAAGACCCTCATCGACACTTTAACCGGTTCCTCCCTGAATCGGTTTTCGTCCTCGACGAAGAGTGTCACTTCCACGATCCGTGGAAGGCTGTCCGTTTCAGCAGCCATCGCCTCAAAGGCTCTCTGTTCAGCAAAGGGTTGGCTTTCGAATTCCCGAGATTTCTCGCTCCCAGGGACAATCGCCATATCATCCGCGCCATTCGGCAGGAAATTGGGGGCGACCTCCACGCCGAACGACCCAACGAGGGTGTTTTCGATAGAGGAATCCCAACTGAGTGCCGGAAACGAATAGGGATGATAAGAGGTGGCATCTCGGAACTGGCTCCCAACCGGGCTGGTAGGATTGTTCTTGGCTTCGGCGATCAAATAATTGTGGAAATATGCTTTACAATCAAAACCTACAATATGCAAAGCCATCGGTTCGACGACTTGAGTCACTTGGCTTTGATCGATATCGGGTCCGTCCAGATTCAGCCCGGAGTCATCAGGGTCGAGACCGTCAAATTGATTCTCTGGATTAAACCAAGGGGCGATAACTCCCACGATCGGGTCGGGTACTTGTTGATTGAGTCCATACTGGAGAGCGACGGGGTAGAGTCCATCGACCTGGCTGGTGGCGTTAACCCTCAGGTTGATGACATCGGTGAAGGCCGATCGTCTGAGCAAGTCACGACCCGTGCGATTGTCAATGGCATATCCGATTTCGACCAGGTCGGAGCCGGTCCCAGAATCGAAGAGAGAGAGGAAATTGATCATGTCTCTCGGGTAATAAATATCCTCATCGATTCCTTCATCGACTCTGCCGTTTCCGTCATTATCGAGCCCGTCAGCCATTGGCTGACCATCCAAGGGAAGATAACGAGAGACCGGGCTGTCAGCTTCGCCATCGCCATCGTTATCGACTCCGTCGAAAGCCTCTTCGTCGATTCGACCATCTGGGAAATCATCATCATCGATCTCGTTTCCCTTATAGACTCGAGGGTCGCGACCCTCCAAATCGGATGTGTAGGGTGGCCAGTCGTTAATGATCAACCGCCCCCTTGGATTCTGTATGCGCCCCAGGTTTCGGGTGCGAATTTCCTGTTCGGAAAACTGGACGTCCGCATCTCGCAGGGTTGCATTGCGCAATTCCCGCGACATGACGTCGAGAGTTGATCTGGCGTTCTGGTAAATATCGACGCGCGCCACGGCTGCTTGCCGAACCGCGTTAGCCGCGATCAGTGTTTGAAACGCCAGACCCATAAGGATCAGAAAGGTGACAGTCGAAACCATCATCTCGATCATTGTAAATCCCCGAATGTCGCTATGCCGTCTTTTCATTGGCGTTCCTCCGGCAAGCGTACCAGGGCAGTGGTTCGGAAGACTCGTTTGTAGACATCCAAATCGGTTCGACCATCGTTGTCGTCGTCCAATCCATCGTCAGCTTCTTCGTCGATCCAGCCGTCGCCATCATTATCCTGACGGTCTTCTCCCTGAAAGATCATGATAGTGACAAAGAGTGCGCCGCGTGCTGAATAGGCGCGTACATCCTCATCGATGAACTCGTCTCCGTCGTCATCGAGATTGTTAAAAAATTCTTCATCGATTCGGTATTCATTGACGTCATCCACACTGCCGTCGTAGTTATCATCGAAGCGGGGGATTCCGCGACGTTGAACCGCTGATAACGTGGGATCGCTTGAGTCGCCATCGTTATCGATTCCATCGCCCGCGACAGGAACTCTGCGTACGCTAATTTGGAAATTGTATTCATCATTGGGAACAGGCAGCGGAGCCGGTCTCCATGGGAACACCGCTCCTTGGCAATCTTCGTCAATTCGACCGTCGCCATCATTGTCGAGACCATCGAAAATCTCTTCGTCGCTTGCGCCGTCGATGTCATCGTCGATTCGGTTGCCCGCAAGCAGGGGAGCGTAATTGTAAGGGCTGAGGTCGCCGCTCCCACCGGAGACCGGGACTCGTTGGGAGGGAAGCGCGAGGTCTTCGTCGGTGAGACCGTCACCGTCATTGTCTTCCCCATCAGCGATTTCCTCATCGATCCCGCGTTGTGGATCGTAGGTGAGATCTCCATCGGGTCTAAGGCGTAGATTCTCGAGGACGCTTTGGAGACGTCCGAATGTCGAACCCGAATCTCCCGTGTCGTCCACCAATCCATCGCCATCGGTATCGTCGTTATCGAGTCGGGGAACGGGATTGCCCAAGAAGAGCAGGTTAATGTCCGATTCGATACTCCCATCGAAATCGCGTTTGCTGATGACGCCTGGTGCGGTGTTAACTTTACCTGCCGATCGAAGGGCATTAAACATGAGATCGTCGACCCCATCCCCATCGGGACCTGGGAGATTGTCCACCCACGGACCATTCGCTTGACCGATTCGTCCACGGTTGGATCGTTCGAAAGCATCGTCATCGATCCCGTTACCTGGAATCGAGAATATGATCGGGAGATTCCAGCGATGGTTGTTATTGTCCTGACGGTTGAGATCGAAGGCGTCTCCGTTCTCGTCCGCCAACAAGAATTCTTCGGAGGCATAGATCGACCGATCCTGAATCACCGGCCATGTTCCCGGATTGAGTCCTGGGATAAA